>NZ_JASKYT010000302.1:0-9930 GCF_041028275.1 Streptomyces sp. PU-14G | reverse complement strand
CGTCCACGCCCCCACCCCCCTCCGAACGCCCCACGGGGCTGCGCGCCTCCTCCGAGCTCGGCGTCTGCGGCCTGCTGCTCGCCGTCGGCGTCCTCGTGCTGGCCGACGCGCTCACCATGGACACCGTCGCCTCCGTGCGCGGCCCCGTCGGCCCCCGCACCGTCCCGCTGGTCGTCGGGGTCGCGCTGCTGGTCGTCGCGGTGCTGCTCGCGGTGGACGTCCTGCGCGGCGGGCGCGGCGAGGCCGAGGGCGGCGAGGACATCGACCTGAGCGAACCCGGCGACTGGCGCACGGTCGCCCTGCTCGCGGGCGTCTTCCTCGCGTTCGCCGCCCTCATCGACCCGCTCGGCTTCCCGCTCTCCGGGGCGCTGCTGTTCTGGGGCTCGGCGTACGCGCTGGGCAGCCGCACCCACACGCTCACCCGCGACCCCCTGATCGCGGCCGGCCTCTCGGTGGTCACCTACGTCGTCTTCCACACCCTCCTCGGCGTGCAGCTGCCGGGCGGACCGCTGATGGGGGTGCTGTAACCGATGGACGTCATGCTCTCGGCGAGCTCCCTGATCGACGGTTTCGGTACCGCGCTCACCCCGCTCAACCTGCTGTGGGCCGCCACCGGCGTCCTGTTGGGCACGGCCATCGGCGTGCTGCCCGGCATCGGTCCCGCCATGGCCGTCGCTCTGCTGCTGCCCGTCACCTACGGGCTCGATCCGACAGCCGCCTTCATCATGTTCGCCGGCATCTACTACGGCGGCATGTTCGGCGGCTCGACCACGTCGATCCTGCTCAACACCCCCGGAGAGAGTGCCGCCGTGATCGCCGCCATCGAAGGCAACCCGATGGCCAAGTCGGGGCGCGGCTCCCAGGCGCTGGCGGCAGCGGCCGTCGGCCACTTCGCGGGCGGCATGATCGGTACGACGCTGCTGGTCGTCCTCGCGCCGACCGTCGCGGACCTGGCCGTGGACATCGGCGCCCCCGACTACTTCGCCATCATGGTGCTGGCCTTCATCGCCGTCACCTCCGTCCTCGGCTCCTCCCGCGTCCGCGGCTTCGCCTCCCTGCTGATCGGGCTGACCATCGGGCTGGTCGGCCTCGACCAGATGACGGGGCAGCAGCGGCTGACGTTCGGCAGCCTCCAACTCTCCGACGGCATCGACGTGGTGATCGTCGCCGTCGGCCTCTTCGCCATCGGAGAAGCCCTGTGGGTGGCCGCCCACCTGCGGCGCGGCTCACAGGGCGCCATACCGGTGGGCCGTCCCTGGCTCGGCCGCGACGAGCTGCGGCGCACCTGGAAGCCGTGGCTGCGCGGGCCCGTCATCGGCTTCCCCTTCGGCGCGATCCCGGCCGGCGGCGCGGAGATACCCACGTTCCTCTCCTACATCACCGAGAAGCGGCTCTCGAAGAACAAGCAGGAGTTCGGCAAGGGCGCCATCGAGGGTGTCGCGGGCCCCGAATCGGCGGCCTCCGCCTCGGCGGCGGGAACGCTGGTCTCCATGCTGACGCTCGGCCTGCCCACCACGGCCGTCGCGGCCGTGATGCTCGCCGCCTTCCAGCAGTACGGCATCCAGCCGGGGCCGCTGCTGTTCGAACGCGAACCCGAGCTGGTGTGGGGGCTGATCGCCTCGCTGTTCGTCGGCATGGTGATGCTGCTCGTCCTCAACCTGCCGCTCGCCCCCGTCTGGTCGAAGCTGCTGCGCGTCCCGCGGCCCTACCTGTACGCGGGCATCCTCTTCTTCGCGGCCGTCGGCGCCTACGCGGTGGGCGGCGAGGCGATCGACCTCGTCATCCTGCTGATCATCGGCCTCATCGGCCTCATGATGCGCCGCTACGGGCTGCCCGTGCTGCCCGCCATCATCGGCGTCATCCTCGGCCCCAACGCCGAGCAGCAGCTGCGCAGGGCTCTGCAGATCAGCGACGGCAGTGTCACGGGGCTGGTCAACACGCCCTTCGCGGTGACGGTCTACACGGTCATCGTCGTCCTTCTCGCCTGGCCGTGGCTGAAGCGACTGCTGCCGGGCGCGCGCCGACGCGAGGGGCAGCGCGAGCACGTGGGGAACGGCGGCTGAGCCAGGCGCGCTGCCCCCGCGCCTCCGCGCTGCCGCACACCTCGCCACGCGGTCGGCTGTTGAGCATCCCCGCCGCCGGCCCATCCCGCCGTACACCGAAAGGAAGACACGCACGCCGGGCGCGGGCCTCCGAGAACCGGAGGCCCGCGCCCTTCTGCGTTCGGCCCCGACCTCGCGCGAATCGGTCCCGGCCCCGCGCGGTTCGATCCCGGCCCCACGCGGTTCGGCCCCGACCCCGCGCGGAATTGGTTTGGTAAAGTAACTATTAACGCTTTCTTGACTACCTCTTTGCCTGATCATGTGCAAGAGGCCGGACGCCAGGAGGAGCCATCAGCTTGCCGACGCCCGACCACCACACCACCGCCCGCACGTCCCTCATCTCCCCGGGGGACTGAGCATGGGCCACGCCGACACCCTGCTCGCCATGGGCGGCGCCTTCGTCGCCGCCGCCGTCCTCGCCCGCCTCGGCAACCGCATCGGCCTGCCGACGATCCCCCTGTTCATCCTCGCCGGCATCCTTCTGGGTCCCCACACCCCCGGCTACGTCCTCGTCGACGACCCCCACGAGCTGGAGATGCTCTCCGCGCTCGGCCTCGTCCTGCTGCTCTTCTACCTCGGCCTCGAGTTCCACATGGAGGACCTCAAGGCAGGCGGCCGCAAGATGGCGCTCGCCGGCGGCCTCTACCTCGCGTTGAACGTCGGCGCCGGACTCGGCTTCGGCTTCGCCCTCGGCTGGGGCACCTCCGAGGCGCTCGTCCTCGCCGGGGTGCTGGGCATCTCGTCCTCGGCCATCGTCACCAAGACGCTGGTCGACCTCGGCCGCCTCGGCAATCCCGAAACCAAACCCATCCTCGGCATCATCGTCGTCGAGGACATCTTCCTCGCCCTCTACCTGGCGGCGCTCCAGCCCGTCCTCACCGGCGCCGACGAGGCGGGAACCGCGCTCCTCCAGATCGCCAAGGCCTTCGCCTTCCTGCTGGTGCTGGGCCTCGCCGCCCGCTTCGGCACCCGCGTGATCGGCAAACTGTTCGCCACGCGGGACAACGAACTCCTCGTCATCTCCTTCCTCGGCGCCGCCGTGCTGGTCGCGGGCGTCGCGGAGGAATTCGGCGTGGCCGACGCCATCGGCGCCTTCATGGTCGGCCTCATGCTCGGCAACACCGCCTCGGGCGACCGCATACGCGAACTCGTCCACCCGCTCAGAGACGCCTTCGGCGCCATCTTCTTCTTCGGCTTCGGCCTGTCCATCGACCCCGGCGACCTGCCCACGGTCCTGGTCCCCGTGCTCCTGGCGGTCGCCCTCACACTGGTCATGAACGTGCTGGCGGGCCTGTGCGCCGCGCGCGTCTACGGGTTCGGACCGCGACCGACAGCCAACGTCGCCACCACCCTGCTGGCCCGCGGCGAGTTCGCCCTCATCCTGGCCACCATGGCCGCGGCAGCCGGCCTCGACGACCGCCTCGCCCCGTTCATCGCCGGCTACGTCCTCATCCTGGCCGTGCTCTCCCCCCTGATCACCGGCCAGACCTCTCGCATCCCGGCAAGCCCGTCCTCCCCGAAGGAACCCCCCGCCGACGCCGCCACCCAGACCTCCGCGGTCTCTGCGGTCTCCGCCGCCTCCCCGGCCTCCGAAGGGCCGACGGGGACCGGGGACCCACCGGCCCGGCCGTCCTACGCGGAACCCCCGGCCTGACCCGGCACGGCCACGACCGCGACACACGGGCCCCGGCCGGGGGGGGCGAGCGGGCCCCCGGCCGGGGCCAACAGCAAGAGACGGGCCGAAACAGCTGACGACGGGCGCGGCCTCGACGCCCGGCGGCCGGCGCGACGGCCACGGCCGGAACGCCGATCGACGGCCGCGAGGGCCGGGAGGCCCGTGGCCGTGAGCCCCGTGGCCGTGAGGCCCGTGTGACCCGTGGCCGTGAGGCCCGTGTGTCCCGTGCCGTGAGGCCTAGCGGCGGGCGTGGCGCCCGCGGCCGGGGCGGTTCTGCGAACCCGACGGGTCGTCCGACGGGGCCGACGGGTCCTGAGGCGGCGCCGAGGGGCCATGCGGCCCGCCGTCCCCGCCGTAGGGGCCCCCGCCGTAGGGGGCACCACCGTACGGGGCACCACCGTACGGGGCACCACCGTACGGGTCACCGGCGGCGGGAGGCTGCGGTGCTGCGGGCCGCCCGTACGGGTCCTGTGGCGCCGCGCCCTCGTGCGGGCCCGGGTACACCGGGGCACCGTCGCCGTAGGGCGCGCCGACATCGCCGTGGGCCGGACGGTGTCCCTGCTGCCCGTAGGCGCCAGGTGATCCGGGAGCACCCGGGGCACCATGGCTGCCCGGCGCGCCATGGCCCGGGCCGTGGCCGTAGGCGCCCGGAGTGTTGCCGGCGCCCGGGCCGTAAGGCTGCTGGGAGTAGCCCGCCCCATGGCCGTAAGGCCCGTTCGGGTCCTGGGGACCGGGCCCCGGGCGAGCCGCGCCGTGGCCCGGCTGAGGAGCACCCGGCTGAGCACCCGCCTCCGGTGCGTACGCGCCGTGCACGTGGTGGCGGGCGGGGTGCCCGCCGGGGCCGGGGCCCTGTCCGGCACCAGAGTGGCCGTGGCCCTGGCCACCGCCGGGCGTGCCCGGCGTGCCCGGCGTGCCCGGCGTGCCCGGCGTGCCCGGCGTGCCCGGCGTGCCCGGCGTGCCCGGCGTGCCCGGCGCCGGAGGATGGGCCTCGTCGGTCGCGGGAGAGGCGGAGGACTCGGTGTTTCCCGCAGAGCCCTTACCGCGATTGCGCAGGTACTCGATCACGATCGGGACGACCGACAGCAGCACGATGCCGACGAGGATCAACTCGATGTGCTCGTGGACGAAGTCGATCTGGCCGAGCGCGGCGCCCAGCAGGGTCACGCCCGCCCCCCACAGCGTGCCCCCGATGATGTTGAAGAGGACGAACGACCGGTACTTCATCCCGCTCACGCCCGCGATGATCGGTGTGAACGTGCGAACGACCGGGACGAACCTGGCCAGGACCAGCGACTTGGGGCCGTGCTTCTCGAAGAACTCGTGCGCCTTCTCGACGTTCTCCTGCTTGAACAGCCGGGAATCCGGTCGCTTGAACAGCGAGGGCCCGACCTTCTTGCCGAACAGATAGCCGGCTTGGTCACCGAGCACAGCGGCGAGCACGATCAGCAGACACATCAGCCACAGCGGCATGTCCAGCTGGTCGGTCACGATCAGGAGGCCCGTCGTGAACAGCAGCGAGTCGCCGGGCAGGAAGAAGCCGATGAGCAGGCCCGATTCCGCGAAGACGATCGCCAGGATCCCGACCGGGCCGAACGTGTTGATCAAGAAGTCCGGATCCAGCCAGCTGGGTCCTAGTGCGAGGTTGGTCACGGAGGGCTCCTGATCAGGGGCGCGAGTGGGAGGGCACCTCCCGGCCGGGACTGGGGGAGGGCGGCGCGGACAGCACGCGGGCCGTATCGGACGCTACACGCTACCAACGCGCCCCCCTCACCCGCCGTTCCCGAGCGCGCCCCGGGGAGGAGAGCGCGTCCGCACCGGTGCACCGGTGGTCGGCCCCGCAGACGGCAGCCTCGGATACGGCCGCCCCACAGACGGCAGCCTCAGAGACGGCAGCCTCAGAGACGGCAGCCTCAGGGACGGCAGCCACACAGACGGCAGCCCCACATGCGGTGGCCCCGTACGGAGCACGCCCACATGCGGCGATCCCCCACGCGGCGGGTCCCACACGCCGCGTGCCCGCACGGGCGTTCCCTCCGGGCCCGGGGCCCGCTAGCTTCCCTCTCACCGAGTCCGCGCGTCCGCATCCCGGACGCACCACGGACATGGAGCACCACACGCCGAACAGCCGTTCCCCGAAAGGACCACGACTGTGTCCGTACCGCTCCGTTCCCGCTCTTCCCTCGGCTCCTTCCGCAAGAGATGCGGCAGAAGCGCCGTCGCCGCCGTCGCGGCTGCGGCCCTCGCCACCCCGCTCATCCTCGCGTCCACCCCGGCGGGCGCCACCCCGCACCAGCCCCCGCATCCGCGTCCGCATCCGTCGGACGCGGCGAAGGAGGGCGACAAGCTCGCCAGGAAGCTCGTGCAGCGCACCGGTGCGAAGGGCGCGCGGCGGCACCTGACGGCCCTCAGCGCCATCGCGAGGGTCAGCGACGGCAACCGGGGCGCCGGTTCCAAGGGTCACGACCGGTCGGCCGCGTACGCGGGAGCCCTGCTGAGGGCGGCCGGCTACAAGGTGTCGTTCCAGGAGTTCGAGTTCACTTTCCGCGAGACCCTCGCGGAGAAACTCACGGTGCTCGGGTCCGAGCAGCGCGACGTTCCGCTCACGCTGATGACGTACACGAAGAGCACGCCGGAAGGGGGCGTGGAGGCGCCCGTGGCGGCGGTGCCCGTGGACGCGGACGGCTCCAGTGGCTGCGACGCGGGCGACTACGCGCAGGGCACGTTCGAGGGGCGGATCGCGTTGATCCAGCGCGGCTCGTGCTCGTTCGCGCAGAAGCAGGCGGAGGCCGCGGAGGCCGGCGCTGTCGGTGCCGTCATCTACAACAACGAGGAGGGCGCGCTCAACGGAACCCTCGGCAGCCCCGACGACGCCCGCATCCCGACCGGGGGCATCACCAGAGCCGACGGCGAGGCGCTGGCCGAGCAGGCCGGGAAGGGCGGGGTCACCGTCAGTCTGGAGGTGCGCGAGTTCCAGGAGCAGCGCACGACGCACAATGTCCTCGCGGAGACGCGGGGCGGCGACGCGGACAACACGGTGATGCTCGGCGCCCACCTGGACTCCGTTCCCGAGGGGCCCGGCATCAACGACAACGGGTCGGGCTCGGCGGGTGTCCTGGAGGCGGCTCTGCAACTGGCGAGAGCCGACCACAAGGGCAGGCATGCCAACAAGGTGCGTTTCGCGCTGTGGAGCGCCGAGGAACTGGGCCTGCTCGGAGCCGAGCACTACGTGGAGCAGCTTCCGCAAAAAGAGCGCGAGAAGATCGCGCTCTACCTGAACTTCGACATGATCGCGAGCCCGAACTACGGGGTGTTCGCCTACGACGGTGACGACTCCGACGAGACCGGTTCGGGTCCGGGGCCGAAGGGTTCGGCGGCGCTGGAGAAGGACCTGGTGGACTTCCTCGCCACCCGCGGCCTCCAGACGCGCGGCACCGACTTCGACGGCCGCTCCGACTACGGGCCCTTCATCGCGGCGGGCGTTCCGTCGGGCGGCACGTTCACCGGTGCCGAGGGGGTGAAGACCGCCCAGGAGCAGAAGCTGTGGGGCGGTACGGCGGGTGACGCCTATGACGGCTGCTACCACCAGGCCTGCGACACCCTCGACAACATCGACATGCGCGCGTTCGACGCCAACGTGAAGGCCATCGCCAACGCCGTCGGCCACTACGCCTGGGACACCAGCGGACTGCCCGGCGGTGCCGAGCGGCCGGCCGCCGAGCGCAAGACGGCCCCGGCCGGACCGGCGTACGGCCCCTACAAGGGGGCGCGCCTGTTCCGCTAGTCGCCGTGGGGATGCCGAACGATCTCGGCAGGCGTTCCGTTGTCCACAGCCTGTGGACAACGGAACGCCACGGCGAGCCACGACGGAGTCGCGGGCGCCTCCATACCCCCCTGTCGAGCCGCTGGGACCGCCGAGCCACCAGGCCACCCACGTCCTGCCCGCTTTCCCACCGCTTTACGGGCAGATCGTCCGGATTGCGCCACGGTCGTGAGGCTGCGCCCGGTACCGGTGGCCCGGTAGGCTTTCCGTGTGATCTTCAAGCGAATCGGAAACGGGCGGCCGTACCCCGACCACGGCCGGGAAAGCACCCGTCAGTGGGCGGATGTGGCCCCGCGACCGGTGCGCCTTGACCAGCTCGTCACCACCAAGGGCCAGCTCGACCTGGAGACTCTCCTCGCCGAGGATTCGACGTTCTACGGCGACCTGTTCGCCCACGTCGTCAAGTGGCAGGGAGACCTCTACCTGGAGGACGGGCTGCACCGCGCCGTCCGCGCGGCCCTCCAGCAACGCCAGGTGCTGCACGCCCGCGTGCTCGAACTCGACTGAGCACCGTGCGCCGGTGCCCGTCCGCCAAGGGATGCGCACACGTCCCCCGTTCGGGTACGCATCCTGACGAGTCATTGATCATCTAGTAGGCACTACTGCCCTTGGCCATTACCCTGCGCACATGAGCATGCTCACTCCTCCGGGCCTGGGCGGAAAGTACCGCGTCAGGGGCGACCGTTACCCACGGATGCGCAGGCCACGGCGGAGGGGGAGAATCCTCGCGGCCTCGCTGTCGGGGGTGGCGGCCCTGGCGGTGCTGGGGTGGGGCACGCTCCAGCTCGTCGACATCTTCTCCGCCGACGAACCCGCCAGGGCCGCCGACCGCCACGCCGAAGCCGCCGACTGTGCCTCCCCCGCCGCGGCCGTCCAGCCCGGAGCCCGCGGCCGTGCGCCCCTCCCGGAACCCGGCGACGTCACCGTCAACGTCCTGAACGCCACCTCACGCACGGGACTGGCCGGGGATACCGCCGACGAGTTGGAGAAGCGCGGCTTCACAGTCGGCAAAGTCGCCAACGCGCCCGCCGGGCTCGCCAAGAAGGTGAAGGGGACGGGCGTTCTCATCGGCGCTCCGGGCGCCGAGAACACGGCACGCCTGAAGACTCTGGCCACCCAGCTGAAGGGCGAGGAGATCCGCTACGACGAGCGGGACGGCGACGAGCTCGACCTCGTCCTCGGTGAGAAGTTCAGCAAGCTGACCGAGGAGAAGGCCGCCACGGCCGCTCTCGCCGGACCAGCAGCCCCCGAACCGTCCGCCTCCGCGTCCCACGACCCCGCCGCCTGCTGAACCTGAGCCCGCCCTGCGGGCGGTACCCGACGGGACGGCGACACGAAGGCGAACGAAGCACCCGGGGACCTGGGTGCCCCAGACGCCTGGAGGCCTGGGTGCCTGGGCCCCCGCAGACCTGGGCGCCCGGGACCGCCCGGGGGCGCAGGCGGGAGGCCGGGCGCGGGCGCGGAAACACGGGCACGGGCGCGGGTGCGGGAGACCGGGCGCGGGAGGGTGAGGCGCACGCCCGACAGCGGGTGCGGGAGGCCGAGGCACCGGAGCACGGGCGCGCGAGCCCGCGTGCGGAAGCCCCAGTTGCGGAAGCCCGAGCTGCGTAAGCCCTGGCGGCGGAAGCGGCCAGCGGAAGCGGCCAGCGGGAGCGCGCGCGGAGGTGCTAGCCCGCGGTTCCGTACATCCGGTCGCCCGCGTCGCCGAGCCCCGGGACGATGAAGCCCTGCTCGTTGAGGCGCTCGTCCACCGAGGCGGTCACGACGGTGACCGGCGTCCCGGCGAGGTCGCGCTCCATGACGGCCACACCCTCCGGGGCCGCCAGCAGGCAGAGCGCCGTCACGTCGTCGGCGCCGCGCCGGATCAGCTCCTTGATCGCGGCCACCAGCGTGCCGCCCGTGGCGAGCATGGGGTCCAGTACGTAGACCTGGCGGCCGGACAGGTCGTCGGGCATGCGGTTCGCGTACGTCGAGGCCTGGAGGGTCTCCTCGTCGCGGATCATGCCCAGGAAGCCGACCTCGGCGGTCGGCAGCAACCGCACCATCCCCTCCAGCATCCCCAGCCCCGCACGAATGATGGGCACCACCAGGGGGCGCGGGCGGGAGAGCTGCACGCCAGTCGTCCGGGTCACCGGCGTGGTGATTCCGACCTCCTCGACGCGCACGTCGCGTGTGGCCTCGTACGCGAGCAGCGTCACCAGTTCGTCCGCCAGGCGGCGGAAGGTGGGCGAGTCGGTGCGCGCGTCGCGCAGGGTGGAGAGCTTGTGCGCGACCAGGGGGTGGTCGACGACGTGGGTCCGCATACTTCGACAGTATCCGAGGCCCCGCCCGCC
>NZ_JASKYT010000301.1:0-8368 GCF_041028275.1 Streptomyces sp. PU-14G | reverse complement strand
GTTCTCAGCAGACCCCGCGTACGCCGGGGGAGCCGCGGCAGAAGCCGCCGCCCCGGGCCGCCGAGGCCGCGCAGGACGGCGACGGCCTCGAGGCAGGCCTCAAGAACCGCCATCTGTCCATGATCGCCATCGGCGGCGTCATCGGCGCCGYCGCCGCCGACCCGGCCTCCGGGTCGTTCTCCACCTACGCCGACCGAGCGCTGGGCCGCTGGGCCGGGTTCACCATCGGCTGGCTGTACTGGTTCTTCTGGGCCGTCGTGCTCGCCGTGGAGGCGACGGCCGCCGCCGACATCCTGGAGGGCTGGATACCCGCCGTCGACCAGTGGGTGTGGGCCCTGCTGGTGATGCTGGTGCTGACGGGCACCAACCTGATCTCCGTCGGTTCCTACGGCGAGTTCGAGTTCTGGTTCGCGGGCATCAAGGTCGTGGCGATCATCGCGTTCATCGTCGTCGGCATGATCGCCTTCGTCGGCCTGCCGCCCGCCGACAGCGCGGCCGGGCTCTCCCAGCTGACCGGGCAGGGCGGGTTCTTGCCCAACGGTCCCGGCGCCATCCTCTCCGGGATGCTGCTGGTGGTCTTCTCCTTCATGGGCAGCGAGATCGTCACGCTGGCCGCCGCCGAGTCGCCCAACCCGGTCGCCGCCGTGCGCAAGGCCGTCAACAGCGTGATCTGGCGGATCGCCCTGTTCTACATCGGCTCGATGTTCGTGATCGTGGCGCTGCTGCCGTGGGACTCCAAGGCGATCGCCGCCGACGGCCCGTACGTGGCCGTGCTCGACGCGCTGGACATCCCCTACGCGGGCACCGTCATGGACGTCGTCGTGCTGACCGCCGTCCTCTCCTGCCTCAACTCCGGGCTCTACACCGCCTCCCGGATGGCGTTCTCGCTGGGTGAGCGCGGCGACGCCCCGGCCTCCTTCGGCCGCACCAACAAGCGGGGCGTGCCGACCGCCGCGATCCTGGCGTCGGTGGCCTTCGGGTTCGTCGCGGTCTTCTTCAACTACATCGCCAAGGACACCGTCTTCGAGTTCCTGCTCAACTCCTCGGGCGCCGTCGCGCTGTTCGTGTGGCTGGTCATCTGCGCCTCGCAACTGCGGATGCGGCGCCGCATCGAGCGGGAGGCGCCCGAGCGGCTGACGGTGCGGATGTGGCTGTACCCGTACCTGACGTGGGCGACCATCGGCCTGATCGTCTTCGTGATCGGCTACATGTTCACCGACGAGGACGGACGCACCCAGATGCTCCTCTCGCTGGCCGTCGCGGCGGGCGTGCTGATCACCTCGCTGGTCAAGGACCGCCTCGGGCGCGGGGCGGCGCCGGCCCGCGAACCGCTGGGCGAGACGGCCCAGGTCCCGCCGCGCTCCCCCGCCGACGCGGGCTGAGCAGCGTGCGCCCCTTCGGGGACGCACGAGGGCCCGGCGCCTGTGCGGCGCCGGGCCCTCGGTGTGCGCGTCGTGCGCGTGCTGTGCACGTCGTGCGAGCGGTGTGCGCGCGTGCGAGCGGTGTGGGCTTTGTGCGGAGTGGCTCAGCCCTTGCGGCCCGCGAGCTTCCAGGCGGTGGGCAGGGCGCCCATCGCCAGCGCCGCCTTGAGGGCGTCGCCGATCAGGAAGGGCACCAGGCCCGCGGCGACCGCCTCGCCGAGCGACATGCCGGTCGACAGCGCCAGGTAGGGGACGCCGACGGCGTAGATCAGCGCCATGCCGACCGCCATCGTGCCCGCCGTACGCAGCGCGCCCCGGTCGCCGCCGCGGCGGGCCAGCGTGCCCACGGCGACGGAGGCCAGCAGCATGCCCATGACGTACCCCAGCGTGGGCAGCCCCGCGCCGGAGGAGGCCTCGGCGAACCACGGCATCCCGGCGACGCCCGCCACCGCGTACAGCGCCAGCGCGAGGAAGCCGCGCCCTGCGCCCAGTCCGGCGCCGACCAGCAGCGCGGCGAAGGTCTGTCCGGTCACCGGCACGGGCGAGCCCGGGACCGGCAGCGCGATCTGCGCGGCGATCCCCGTCAGCGCGGCGCCGCCGACGACCAGCGCGGCGTCCCGCACGCGGGCGCGGGCGGCGCTGGAGGCGGGCAGCAGATCCGCGAGCACGGCTCCGGGGCGCGGGGTGGCTGCGGCGGAAGTGAGGGCACTCATCTGGCATCTCCGTCTCGTCGGTCTCGTGCCCCATGACGCTAGCCGAAACCGTCCGATGGCCGTGCGTGAGCGGACCGTGAGCTTGGCGACAGTGACGACAGCGGCCAGCGCGCGGGCTGACCGTGAGCTTGGTGACAGTGCCGGGGCGGGCGCAGGCGGGGTGAACTTCCCGACAGCCCGGGCGCGGGTGGGCGGTTCACCCCGTATTCACCCGTAACGCGGTCTGTCCGTATCGCGGGATGGGCTGCACGATTATTGATGTGCCGGGGCTGCCTCCCGAACACTGTGGGGGCAACACGCACCACGCACCGCTCTGTCCCCGTTCACCTCCTCACACCCAGGAACGGCCCCCTATGACGCGCACCGAGACGTCCGACGCGCCGCACCCGCCCGGCGAGCCCGCCAAGCCCTCGGGACCGGACGGCGGCGCGTCCGACGGGCGTTCCCTCTCCCACGGTCTCAAGCAGCGCCACCTGTCGATGATCGCCCTCGGCGGCGTCATCGGCGCGGGCCTGTTCGTCGGCTCCGGTGCGGGCATCGCCGCGGCGGGGCCCTCGATCGTCCTCGCCTACGCCGCCTCCGGGGCGCTGGTGATGCTGGTGATGCGGATGCTCGGCGAGATGTCGGCGGCCCGCCCGGCTTCCGGCTCCTTCTCCGTCCACGCCGAGCGGGCCCTAGGACCTTGGGCGGGTTTCGCGTCGGGCTGGATCTACTGGACGCTGCTGTGCGTCGCCATCGCGACCGAGGCCACCGCCGCCGCCAAGATCATGACGGGCTGGCTGCCGGGGACCGAGCAGTGGATGTGGGTCGCGCTGTTCATGATCCTCTTCTGCGCCAGCAACCTGGCCGCGGTCCGCAACTTCGGTGAGTACGAGTTCTGGTTCGCCACCTTGAAGGTGCTCGCGATCAGCGCGTTCCTGGTGCTGGGCGTCCTGGCCATAGCCGGGCTGCTGCCCGGCACCGACGCGCCGGGCAGCAGCCATCTGACCGGCGACGGCGGCTTCTTCCCCACCGGCACCGACGGGCTGATCGTCGGGCTGCTCGCCTCCGTCTTCGCGTTCGGCGGTCTGGAGACGGTGACGATCGCGGCGGCCGAGTCGGAGAAGCCGGTCTCCGGCGTCGCCAAGGCGGTGCGCACCGCGGTGTGGCGGATCGCGCTGTTCTACGTGGGCTCCATGCTGGTGATCGTCACCCTGATGCCGTGGAGCGACGAGTCGGTGAAGTCGGGCCCATACGCCGCCGTGCTGGACTACGTCGGCATCCCCGCCGCCGCGCAGGTGATGAACGTGGTCGTGCTCATCGCGCTGCTCTCGGCCATGAACGCCAACATCTACGGCGCCTCGCGCATGTCGTACTCCCTGGTGGAGCGGGGCGAGGGCCCGGCCTTCCTGAACCGGCTGAGCCCGCAGGGCGTGCCGCGCTACGCGGTGGTCGCCTCGTCCTTCTTCGGCTTCGTCGCGGTCCTGTTGAACATCTTCTGGGAGAAGACGGTCTTCACGTGGCTGCTGAACATGGTCGGCGCGGCCACGCTGGTCGTGTGGGGCTTCATCGCCGTCTCGCAGTTGGTCACCCGCCACCGGCTGGAGCGTGAGGCGCCGGAGAAGCTGGTGGTGCGGATGTGGCTCTTCCCGGGCCTGACGATCGTGGCGGTGCTGGCGATCCTCGCCGTCCTGCTGCTGATGCTGCGCGAGGGCGACACCCGCACCCAGCTCGCCTTCACGGCCGGTCTGACGGTGGTGCTGGCCGCCGTCGGCTACGCGCGGCAGCGCACGCGCCCGCGTCCCGCGGTGACCGAGGACGCCTGACGGTGCCTCGGCCGCGAGGCCGGACCTAGGACTTCGGTCCGAGAGGCCAGGAGCGGAGCGCCCCCCGACGTCGGGGGGCGCTCCGCTCTTTCGCGTGCTCTTGCTGCTAACTTCTTGTTGCAAGTAATGTGCATTAGCGAGCGAAGGGCGAGAGGGCATGTCGACATACACCTTGCCGGAGCTGCCGTACGACTACTCCGCGCTGGAGCCGGTCATCAGCGGCGAGATCATCGAGCTGCACCACGACAAGCACCACGCCGGGTACGTGAAGGGAGCCAACGACACCCTCGAACAGCTCGCCGAAGCGCGCGACAAGGACGCGTGGGGATCGATCAACGGCCTGGAGAAGAACCTCGCCTTCCACCTGTCCGGGCACATCCTGCACACCATCTACTGGCAGAACATGACAGGTGACGGCGGCGGCGAGCCGCTGGAGAAGGACGGCACCGGCGAGCTGGCGGACGCCATCGCCGAGTCCTTCGGCAGCTTCGCCAAGTTCAAGGCGCAGCTGTCCAAGGCCGCGGCCACCACACAGGGCTCGGGATGGGGCGTGCTGGCCTACGAGCCGGTCACCGGGCGGCTCATCGTCGAGCAGGTCTACGACCACCAGGGCAACGTCGGGCAGGGCTCCGTGCCGATCCTGGTCTTCGACGCCTGGGAGCACGCCTTCTACCTGCAGTACCGCAACCAGAAGGTCGACTTCGTCGAGGCCATGTGGCGCGTCGTCAACTGGCGTGACGTCTCGGCCCGCTACACGGCCGCCAAGGAGCGCGCCAACAACCTCCTGCTGGCGCCGTAGACCCGGCGGCGCGGCAGCCCGGCTTCCGTCCTCGTGATCGTCTTCTCACCTTTCGCGGCGGGCGGGAGAAGAAAAGAGAGCGGCCCCCTGTGCGGACGTGACGCACAGGGGGCCCTTCCCCTCGGGGGAGACCCGCCGCTCACGGGGCTCACCGGCACCCGCCGGGCGCTCAGTCGAAGATCGGCTCCACGTCCCTGGTGCGCTTGATCTCGAAGAAGCCGGGGGTCGAGGCCACCATCAGGGTGCCGTCCCACAGCCTGGCCGCCGCCTCGCCCTTGGGGGCCGGGGTGACCACGGGCCCGAAGAAGGCGACCTGCCTGCCCTCCGCGTCCGGCACGGCGATGACCGGCGTGCCGACCTCCTGGCCGACCAGGGAGATGCCCTCCTCGTGCGAGGCGCGCAGTGCGGCGTCGTAGGCGTCGGTGTCGGCCGCGTCCGCCAGCGCGGCGGGCAGCCCCACCTCTTCCAGCGCCTCGAGAAGCACCTCGCGGCCCAGCTCACGGCCGCCCGGGTGCACGCGGGTGCCGATCGCGGTGTAGAGCGGACCGAGCACCTCGCTGCCGTGCTCCTGCTCGGCGGCCACGCAGACCCGGACCGGGCCCCAGGCGCGCGCCATCATCGCGCGGTACTGCTCGGGCAGCTCGTCGAGCCGCTTCTCGTTGAGGACCGACAGGCTCATCACGTGCCAGCGGACCTCCACAGGCCGCACCTTCTCCACCTCCAGCATCCAGCGGGAGGTCATCCACGCCCAGGGGCACAGGGGGTCGAACCAGAAGTCGGCGGGGGTCGCCTTGGGCGTCTCGGACATGCGCTCTCCTCAGCAGCGGGGCGGGTCGTCTCGGACGCCGACAACGTCACCGGCACCGACCGCATTCCCGGGTACGGGCGCGCGGCGGCGCGTGCGATGCTGAGCGGGTTGTTCACCATGCGAGACATGGTCGGATCAGGATCCTTGAAGCGAGAGGGAGCGTGGCAGTGCCCGGAGAGAACTTGACCCGCACCGAGGCCCGGCAGCGCGCCGCGCTGCTGAGCGTGAGCGGGTACGACGTGGCGCTGGACCTGCGCTCGGCCGTCGAAGCACCACCGGCCGAGGGTCCGCGCACCTTCAGGTCGACGACGACCATCCGCTTCACGTGCGCCGAGGAGGGCGCCACCACCTTCGCCGACCTGGTGGCACCGCACGTCCACTCCGTCACCCTCAACGGCGCCTCCCTGCCCGTCGACGAGGTCTTCGACGGCACCCGCGTCACCCTGCCGGGTCTGCGCGCCGACGGTGAGAACGTGGCGACGATCGACGCGCGGTGCGCCTACAGCCGCACCGGCGAGGGCCTGCACCACTTCCTCGACCCGCAGGACGGCGAGGTCTACCTCTACACCCAGTACGAGCCCGCCGACGCGCGCCGCGTCTTCGCGAACTTCGAACAACCGGACCTGAAGGCGCCCTTCGACTTCTCCGTCACCGCACCGGTCGGCTGGACGGTGCTGAGCAACGGCGCCCGGGAGGGCGAGCCCCGCCCGGTCGACGACGGCAACGCGGCGCTGTGGCGCTTCGCCCGCACCCAGCCGATCTCCACCTACATCACCGCCGTCGTCGCCGGCCCCTACCACTACGTCGCCGACACCTACCGGCGCACCCTGGCGGACGGCAGCGAGCTGGAGATCCCCCTGGGCGCGCTGTGCCGCAAGGGGCTGGCGCCCCACTTCGACGCCGACGACATCTTCACCGTCACCAAGCAGGGCCTGGACTTCTTCCACGACCACTTCGCCTACCCGTACCCGTTCGGGAAGTACGACCAGGCGTTCGTGCCCGAGTACAACATCGGCGCCATGGAGAACCCCGGATGCGTCACCTTCCGCGAGGAGTTCGTCTTCCGCGGCAGGGTCACCGAGGCCTCCTACGAGGGCCGCGCCAACGTCATCCTGCACGAGATGGCCCACATGTGGTTCGGCGACCTGGTCACCATGGAGTGGTGGGACGACCTGTGGCTCAAGGAGTCCTTCGCCGACTTCATGGGCGCCTTCGCCCTCGTGGAGGCCACCCGGTTCACCGGCGGCTGGATCACCTTCGCCAACCGCCGCAAGTCCTGGGCCTACCGCGCCGACCAGCTCCCCTCCACCCACCCCGTCACCGCCGACATCCGGGACCTGGAGGACGCCAAGCTCAACTTCGACGGCATCACCTACGCCAAGGGCGCCTCCGTCCTCAAACAGCTCGTCGCCTACGTCGGCAAGGACGCCTTCCTGGAGGGTGCCCGCCGCTACTTCCAGCGCCACCAGTGGGGCAACACCCGCCTGGAGCACCTGCTGGCCGTGCTGGAGGAGACCTCGGGGCGTGACATGGGCGAGTGGTCCAAGGCGTGGCTCCAGACCGCCGGCGTCAACACCCTCACCCCGCAGCTCACCTACGACGCGGCCGGGCGCGTCACCGAGCTCGCCGTCCTCCAGGAGGCCCCCGCCTCGCACCCGGTGCTGCGGCCCCACCGCGTCGCCGTGGGCCTCTACCGCCGCGACGCGGCAGCCGGCGTGCTGGAGCGGTACGCGCAGGCCGAGGTCGACGTCACCGGACCGCGCACCACCGTCTCCGAGCTGTCCGGCGCCGAGCGCCCCGACCTGGTCCTCGTCAACGACGCCGACCTCACGTACTGCAAGATCCGCTTCGACGACGCCTCCCTCGCCACCCTCCGCGACCACCTCGGCGAACTCACCGACCCCCTCGCCCGTGCCCTGTGCTGGTCGGCGCTGTGGAACCTCACCCGTGACGGGCTGATGCCCGCCAGGGACTTCCTCGCGCTGGTGCTCAGGTTCGCAGGCGACGAGACCGAGATCGGCGTCCTGCAGATGCTGCACGGCCAGGCCAAGCTCGCCCTCGACCGCTACACCGCGCCCGCCTGGCGCGCGGAGGGCGGACGGATGCTGTCCGAAGGCGCCGTCACGCAGCTGCGCAACGCCGAGCCCGGCAGCGGCCACCAGTTGGCCTGGGCCCGCTTCCTGGCCGCCGTCGCCTCCGGGGAGGCGGAGCTGCGCCTGTTGCAGGGCCTGCTGGCGGGGACGGCACGCATCGACGGGCTCAAGGTGGACCAGGAGCTGCGCTGGACGTTTGTGGGCACGCTCGCCGCCGAGGGGATCGCCGACGAGGCCGCGATCGGCGCGGAGCTGGCCGGGGACGACACCGCGTCGGGGAAGCGGCACCAGGTGCGGTGCCTGGCGGCCCGGCCGACGGCCGCGGTCAAGGCCCAGGCGTGGGCCGGGGTCGTGGAGTCCGACACGCTGTCCAACGCGCTCGTCGAGGCGACCATCGCCGGGTTCGACCAGCCCGGGCAGGCTCAGCTGACCGCGCCCTACGCCGCGCGGTACTTCGAGGTGCTGGAGTCCGTGTGGGCCTCGCGCTCCATCGAGATCGCCATGGCCATCGTGCGGGGGCTGTTCCCCGCGGCCCAGGGCGACCAGGCGACGCTGGACGCAGCGGACGCGTGGCTCGGCGCCCACGCCGATGCGGCCCCGGCCCTGCGGCGCCTCGTCGCGGAGTCCCGCGACGACTTGGCCCGCGCCTTGCGGGCCCAGCTCGCGGACGCCTCGGCCGGCGGTGCCTGAGGAAGCCCCGGCCCCTCCCTTTCACCGTTTCCGTGGGGG
>NZ_JASKYT010000300.1:0-9574 GCF_041028275.1 Streptomyces sp. PU-14G | reverse complement strand
GGGCACGGGTGGTCCTTCCGGGTGGCGGGACGCCGGAGTGGGGAGGTCGAGGAGGTGGTGCCGCTCGGAACAGCGGTCGCGGTGGCGGCTGGAGGGGACAGGCGTCCCGCACACCGACGTAGGCGCTGACCAGGACGGGTCACGCGTCGCGCGCGGCGGTGCGCAGGGTCTCAGGCGTGGTCGTCACCCGCGGCGGCGGGGCCGTCGGCGAGCAGCGTGGTCAGTACCTCGGTGGCGGCGGCGAGTTGGGCCAGATCGATGAATTCGCCGGGCGTGTGGGCCTCCGTCATGGAACCGGGACCGAAGACGACGGAGGGGATGCCGGCCCGGCAGATCTTGCTGGCGTCGGTGCCGTGTCCGACGCCGACTCCGGTCGGATCCAGACCGTGCACGGCCAGGGCGCGGCCGACCCGCGCGGCGAAGTCGGCCCCCGCGCCGCTGTCCTGGGCGGGCAGCGCGTAGTCGACGACATGGGGCGGTGCCACCTCGACCAGCCGGGGGAAGCGGCTCTCCAGCTCGTCCTTGAGCTCACGCCACACCTGCTCTGGCTCCTCGCCGCCGACGGTGCGGCGGTCGATGGTGAGGTCGCAGCGCTCGGGCAGCACGTTGGGACCCGAGCCGCCGGATATCTGGGTGACGACGAGGGTGGGCGCGCCGACCAGCGGTTCCTGCCGGGCGGCCAGGCGCGGGGCGACCTCGTCGCGCAGGTAGCCGACCACCTCGGCGATCGTCTCGACCGGGTTGACCCGCCCCCGCGGCAGTGAGCTGTGGCCGCCCGGCCCGGTGGCGGAGATGCGGCAGCGCATCACGCCCTTGTGCGCCACGACGAGAGAGAGGCTGGTGGGCTCGCCGACGAGGGCGCCGACGGGGCGCGGGCCGATCCGTGAACGGCCCTCGGGCTGGGCGCCTCCTTTCGCCTCCCGGCCGAGCAGATGGGTCACCCCCTGGTAGCGGTGCTCCTCGTCGATGGCGCCGACCAGTACGACCGTGCGCTCAGGCGGGCGTCCCGAAGCGGCGATCCGGGCGAGTGCCGACAAGAAGGCGGCCAGCGGCCCCTTGGCGTCGCAGGCGCCGCGCCCGTACAGGCGGCCGTCGCGGACCTGGGCGGTGAAGGGGGCGACGGTCATGCCCTCGGTCTCGACCGTGTCGAGATGGGTCTCCAGCAGCACGCACTCGTCCGTGCGGCGTCCCGGCAGGGTGGCGACCACGTTGCAGCGGCCGTCGGCGACCTCGTCCAGCCGTGCGGTCATGCCCAGGCGGCGGCAGTAGTCGGCGACGAACTCGGCCAGCGGTGTCTCGGCCGGCAGCGCGCTCTCGCGCGGGTTGACGCTGGGGACGGCGATCAGCTCGGCGAGCAGCGCCTCTCCTGTGTTGCATTGCAAAACGCTGTGTTGCATTTGGCGGACACTAGAAGGCAGGATCGGCATGGTCAAGAGCCCGTTGCACAGGGGGCAATGGAGCGGGCGCACCGGGCGGGAGGGCCTCGTCGCGAGGGCGGGCGACACCGCCCACCGCCCCGAAAGAGCGTCTCGGCCACGCGGAAGGAGACGCCACGCGGAAGGAGACAGGGCAGGGTGTCGGACACGGACGGGAACGAGGCCGCGAGCGCCGCGACGCGCAACCGCTCCTCGTCCCTGCGACGCGCGCTGACCGTTCTCGACTACGTCGCCGACCACCCCGATCCTGCGGGCGCTTCACTGACGGACATCGCCCAAGGTCTGGGGCTGCACAAGAGCACCCTGCTGCGGCTGCTGACACCACTGACCGACAACGGGCTCGTACTGCGCGATGCGGAGCGCGCCCGCTACCGGCTCGGCTCCCACGCCGCCTACCTGGGAGGCGTCTACCTGGAACGGCTCGACCTGCGCGAAGTCGCCCGGCCCACACTGGCGCGCCTGGCCGAACACACCGGACACACGGCGCGGTTGACCATCCGCGAGGCCGACGAGACCGTGCTGGTCGACGCCGTGGAGGGCAGCGGGCCCATGCCCCTGCGCCCACGGCTGGGCGCCCGCCACCCCCTGCACACCGGCGCGGCGGGATGGGCGCTGCTGGCCCGGCTGGGCGACAGCGAGGTCGCCCGGGCGCGGCAGCAGGCGAAGGCAGCCGCGCAGAACGACTCCGCCGGTGAGGAGGCGGTCAAACGCCTGCACGCGGCCGTCACGTCGGCCAGGCGGAACGGCTTCGCCGTCGAGGAAGACGGCAGTGCCGGTCCTGTCGTCCTCAGCGTGGACGCGGTCGTCCTCGATCACGAGGGGGCACCGATCGCCGCTGTCGGTGTGTCAGGCCCGGTGGCGGACGGCGCCTCGGGGGCGCCCGCGTCCGCACTTGGCACATCGGTACGCGCGGCGGCGCGCGAAGTGTCCTACGCGCTCGGGGACAGGGCCGGCACGACAGCCGGCACCGGCGGCCCCTGTGCCGCAGCGCGGGAGCCGGGGTCCCCCGGCGCGGGCGACGCCCATAGGACCGGCCGTCCCGGCCCGCCCGCGCGGGCGCCGCACCGTACGCAGAAGGGGGACACGCCCATGGGCAGACGCCAGGTCATCAGCACGCAGGCGGCACCGCAGCCGGTCGGAGCGTACTCGCAGGCGATCGTCGCGGGCGGCTTCCTGCACACCGCCGGTCTCGGGCCCCACGATCCTGTCACCGGCCGCGTCGAAGGCACCTCCATCACCGAGCAGACCGACCAGACGATGCGCAACCTCGCCTCGATACTGGGCGCCCACGGGCTGGACTTCTCCGACGTGGTGCGCGCGACCGTCCACCTGCAACACCTCGACCGGGACTTCGACGACTTCAACACGGCGTACGAACATCACCTCACGCCGCCCTACCCGGTGCGCACCACGGTCGGCGCCGACCTGGCCAACGTCCTGCTGGAGATCGACATGACAGCCGTGCTGCGCTGACCAGGCATTCCGGGAAGACTCAGCGTGGCGGGGGCGCCACGCCACCTGTGGCCTGAGCGTCCCTGGAAGTCCTTGCCGGCGTCCGTCCGTGCGCCCCGGTGGGGCCCGGCAGCCGGCGCGCCCGGGTGGGCGGGGCGCCCGCGTTCGGCCGTCGTCCCGGCGCGCGTCACTCCTCGGGAGCCGGGTGGTCGTCGAGGGCGGCGAGGTGGGCGGTGAGGTCGTCGGTGAAGCGGCCCAGGAGACGGCCGAGATCCTGACGGTCCTGGTCACTCCAGCCGGTGAGGGCGTCGGCGAACCAGCCGACGAGCGTGCGCATGTAGCGCTCGGCCGCCGCCGCACCCTCGGCAGTCGCCTCGACGAGGCGCGCCCTGCGGTCCTCCGGGTCGGCGACGCGCACGATCAGCCCGCGCCGCTGCAGTTCGTTCACCTGCCGGGTGACGTGCGGTCCCACGACCTGCATCCGTGCGGCGATCTCACCGACGCGCAGCGGCTGGTCGGACATGTGCAGCATGAGGAGCACCGACATCGCCGGCCGGTCCACGTGGACCGCGGAGGCCTCCATGGCGCGTTCGGTCAGGCGGCCGCGGTTGAGAACGTTGCCGAGCTGGGTCAACCGGGGGAGTACCGCCAGCACCTCCTGCTCGCGCAGCTCCTGGTCGCGTGCGGGGCCCCGGGCGCTGGTCTCCTCCGGCTGCTGGGGACTCATCTCGTCTCCTTATTGAATACCTACGTTAGGTATGTAATCGTTGGGCCTGAGGCGAGGACATCCGCAGGACGTCGCGCCCCGAAGGAATATACCTAACTGACGTATCCGGCTGTCGGCTCGTCCGGGCCCGGCCGGGAAGGGAGCACCCATGGGCACGGCACCCGGGCGCACGATCCTCATCTCCGGCGCCAGCATCGCAGGACCCTCGCTCGCCTACTGGCTCCACCGTTACGGCTTCGCCGTCACGGTGGTGGAGAAGGCCGACGCGATACGCGTCGGCGGATACCCCATCGACATCCGCGGCACCGCTTTGGACGTGGTCAGCCGCATGGGGTTGCTCCCGCGCCTGCGCGCCGCGCATGTCGACAGCCGCAACATCACCTTCGTCGGCGCCGACGGGGACCGCGTCGGATCGGTCAGGCCCGAGGCCATCACCGGCGGTGTCGAAGGCCGCGACCTCGAAGTCCGCCGCGGGGACCTCGCCGAGGCCCTCTACGACGCCGTCCGCGGGGACGTCGAGTTCCTCTTCGGCGACTGGATCACCGCCCTCCACGACCACGACGGCGGGGTGGACGTGACCTTCGACAGCGGCGCACAGCGGACCTTCGACCTCGTCATCGGCGCCGACGGGCTCCACTCCCACACCAGGGGACTGGCCTTCGGCCCCGAGGAGCAGTACCACCGCTATCTCGGCCACTGCTTCACCGGCTTCACCCTGCCCAACCACTTCGGGCTCTCCCACGAGGCCCTGATGTGGAACGTCCCGGGCAGGGCCGCGGCCCTCTACGCGGTCGGCGACGACGATCACGTGCACGCGTTCCTCAACTTCGCCCGCACCGAACCGCCCTTCGACGCCTTCCGCGACCCCGAGGCCCAGCGTGACCTGGTGGCCGACGTCTTCTCCCAGGACGCGTGGGAGATCCCGCGCCTGGTCGCCGCCATGCGCCGCGCCGACGACCTGTTCTTCGACGTCATCAGCCAGATCCGCATGCCCCGCTGGTCCAGGGGGCGGGTCGCCCTCGCCGGCGACGCCGCCCACGCTCCGTCGTTCCTCTCGGGCCAGGGATCGAGCATCGCGCTGGTCGGCGCCTACGTCCTCGCCGGTGAACTGGCCTCCCACGCCGACCACTCGACCGCCTTCACGGCGTACGAGGAGCGCACACGCGTCTTCGTCGAGTTGAACCAGGCGCTCGCGACCACCGGAGGCACCCATGTCCTTCCCCGCTCGGCCGAGGAACTGGCACGGCGCAACCACGCCCTGCGCAACCCCGACCACCTCCCCGGCGACCAGGACTGGGCCGCCATCACGGCGCTCACCCTCCCCGACTACGCCGACATCCGCCGGTGACCCGAGGGCGCCGGGCCAGCGCCCGCGGTCCGGACCCGGGAGGAAGCGGCTGACGGCGTCGGGATGCCCCCGCGAGTGATCCCGGCAGTTTCCCAGTGGCCGGGCGGCAGGTGGGACAGGTGGTCGTCTTCCCCCGGGTCGCCGACGCCCCCGCCGAACCGCCCCAGGCCTCAGCCGCGGTCCGCCTCGTCGGGCACCCAGCGCAGGATGTCGCCGGGCTGACAGCCGAGTGTGCGGCAGATCGCGTCCAGCGTCGTGAACCGTACCGCCTTCGCGCGGCCGTTCTTCAGTACGGCGATGTTCGCCGGTGTGATACCGACGGCGTCGGCGAACTCGCCGACCGACAGCCTGCGCTTGGCGAGCCGGAGGTCGAGGTCGACGATGATCGCCATCAGACGACCTCGGCGATCTCGGTCCGTAGGACGGTCGCCTTCCGCAGCAGGCCCCGCATGAGGACGACGAGCATCGCGAACGACGCGCCCGCGGCCACGCTCGCGGCGGCCAGCGCGCTGACGACCTCCATGGTGCAGCCCCCTGCCCGTCGAGGGGCAACTTCCGCCGCGGGGGGCGGTAGGTGCCTTCTCCCGCCCCACCGAGCGCCCCACCGAGCGCCTCACCGGGCCCGGGTGCTCGCGGCCCGGGACGGGAGTGGGGGAGCGGTTCGCGGCGCGCGGCCACCCGCGTCGAGGAAGCGGGTCAGCGGAAGGGTGGCGGCGCCGACGGTGACCGCGTCCGGGCCGAGGCGGCCCAGCTCGACCGTGGTGCGGGCCGCGGGATGGCGCAGCGCGCGCTCCTCGGTGGCCGCGCGCACAGCGGGCAGTACGCGGGCGCCCAGCAGCAGCCCCGCCCAGCCGGCGAGGACGATACGTTCGGGGCTGAAGAGGTTGACCAGGTCGGCGATACCCGCGCCGAGGTAGCGAGCCGTCTCGGCGAGGACCGTCTCGGCGCTCGGATCGGCAGAGCCGACGAGATCGGCCAGACCGCTCTCCTCGTCGCCCCGTGGTGTGCCGCCCGCAGCGCGCCAGCGCTCCAGCACGGCCGAGGCGCCGACATACGCCTCCAGGCAGCCGCGGGCACCGCACCGGCAGCGGCGCCCGTCCAGGCGCACGGTGGTGTGGCCCCACTCGGCGGCGCCGCGGGACGCGGTGCCGTAGGCGCTGCCGTCGGTGATGACGCACGCGCCGACTCCGGAGCCGACCAGCGCCACCACGGCGTCCCGCACGCCCTGCCCGGCGCCGAACCACATCTCGGCCTGGCCGAGGGTCGTGGCGCCGTTCGAGACGAACAGCGGCGTTTGCTCCGGAAGCCCGGCCTCCTCGCGCAGCCGCGCCTCCAGCGGCACCGCGTCCCAGCCGACCGTCTGCCCGTGCACGACGGCGCCGCCGCGCGCCGGGTCCTGCTCGACGATGCCGGGCACGCCGACGCCGATCCCCAGCGGCGCGGCGGCCCCCGGGACCCCGGCACGCGCGGCCTCCGCGCGTACGGCGGCGAGCCCGTCCGCGATCAGCCGCAGCACGTGCGCCATCGCGTGTCCGCCCTCGCGCAGCGGGTATTCGGCGCGGGCCCTCTCGTTCAGCGCCAGATCAAAGAGTTCAACGCGCACCCGGGTCTCGCCGACGTCCACTCCGATGAGCGTCCCGGCTGCCGGGGCGACCCGCAGCAGGGTACGCGGCCGGCCACCGTCGGAGTCGACGGAACCGGCCTCCTCCAGCAGGTCCTCGGCGAGGAGTTCGGAGGTGACGTTCGAGACGGAGGCGGAGCTGAGGCCGGTGGCCGGGCCCAACTCCTGGCGGCTGAGCGGCCCGTCGAAGTAGAGGCGGCGCAGCAGGGTGGCGCGGTTGGTGCGGCGCAGGTCGCGCACCGTCCGCCGTTTCTCGCCGGTCATCTGGCTCCCTCCTCGCGGTGGCCGCGCCACGGCTCGCCGCGACCGGTCCCGTGACCCTCTGCGGGGCCGGCCGCGCGGTCCGCGGGGCGACTTGCCCGTGCGCGATGTCTTGACGCGTCATTCTTTCACTACTTAACTCACGCCCCAAGTTAAGTGCGAGTCGCCTTCAGGGGGTTAACGCCCCCGGCCTTGACGCTCGACGCTTCCCGACGCCTCCCGGAGGTGCACAGGCTCATGCGCAGATTCCGTACGGCGGCAGCCGCCGCGCTCACCACCGCACTGACAGCCGCGCTCGCCTCCGGTTGCGGAGGAGGCACGACCACCGACGGCGCGGGCAGCAACGACAAGCCCAAGGAGCTGACCTACTGGGCGACCAACCAGGCGTCCAGCCTGGAGAAGGACAAGAAGATACTGAAACCGGAGCTGGCGAAGTTCGAAAAACAGACCGGGATCAAGGTGAAGCTGGAGGTCATCCCCTGGTCCAGCCTGCTCGACCGCATCCTCGCCGCCGCCTCGTCCGGGCAGGGCCCCGACGTCCTCAACATCGGCAACACCTGGTCCTCGTCACTCCAGAAGAGCGACGCACTGCTGCCGTTCGACGACAAGAACATGGCGAAGGTCGGCGGCAAGAACCGGTTCAGCCCCTCCGCGCTCGCCGCGACCGGCGCCGAGGGCAAGCCGCCGGCTGCCGTGCCGCTCTACTCGCTGACCTACGCGCTCTACTACAACAAGGAGATGTTCCGGCAGGCCGGCATCGACGGGCCGCCCAAGACCTGGAAAGAGCTGGTCGCCGCCGGCAAGAAACTGACCGGTGACGGGCACTACGGCCTCGCGCTGGAAGCCGGCGACCCGGTCGAGAACGCCCACCACGCCTTCGTCTTCGGCAAACAGCACGGAGCCGACTTCTTCGACGACTCGGGCAGGGCGACCTTCGACAAGCCCGGCAACGTCAAGGCCGTCAAACAGTACGTGGACTTCCTCGCCGAGGACCGGATCTCCGCCAAGGGCAACGCCGAGTACGCGGCCCGCCAGTCGGTGCGCGACTTCGCCAAGGGCAAGGCCGGGATGCTGCTGTGGCAGGCCGCCCGCTCCCAACTGCTGGGCAACGGCATGAAGCCGGACGACTACGGCATCGCCCCCGTCCCCGTGCAGTCCGTCTCCGACACCGGAGAGCGGGCCACCACGTCCATGGTCGCGGGCATCAACCTGGCCGTCTTCAAGAACACCGACAACATCGACGGTGCACTGAAGTTCGTGAAGTTCATGACCTCCGACGCCGAACAGCACAAGCTCAACACCACCTACGGCTCCCTGTCCCCGGTGCTGGCCGCGCAGAAGGCGGCACCCCGCGACAAGGACGAGAAGGTGCTGCGCTCCGTGCTCGCCGACAGCGCCGCACCGCTGCCGCAGGTGCCCGACGAGTCGAAGTTCGAGACGCTGGTCGGCACCGCCATGAAGGAGCTGTTCGCTCAGGCGGCGGCGGGCCACGAGGTCACCACCGAGTCGGTGCACGAGCGGCTCGCCGAGGCCCAGCAGCAGATGCGGAAGTGACGCCGCCGTGACCCGCGGAAAACGCCCCACCACCTCGGCGCGGGTGCCGGACGCCGCGGCCTCGCCCGCCCCTCCTCCCGCGCCGGACCGCGCGGCGAAGGACGCGCCGCAGGACACCTCGGCGCGTCCGGACCACGCGCCCGCGCCGCCTCCCGGGGACGCGCCGCCCCCGGGACGCGCCGCGTCCCCGCTGCGCGACCGGGTACGCCATGCCGGGCTGCCCTACCTGCTGCTCGTACCGGCGCTGGTGCTCGAACTACTCGTGCACATCGTGCCGATGGTCACCGGCATCACGATGGCCTTCCGCGACCTGACGCAGGAGTACATCCGCAACTGGGGCGCGGCGCCCTGGGCCGGGCTGGACAACTTCCGCATCGCCGTGGACGTCAACGCCCCTGTGGGAGAGGCACTGCTGAGCTCCTTCGCCCTCACCTGCGCCTTCACCGTGCTCGCCGTCGGCCTCGCCTGGCTGCTGGGCGCCACCGCCGCGATCCTGATGCAGGACGCCTTCCGGGGCCGCGGGCTGCTGCGCGCGCTGTTCCTCACGCCGTACGCGCTGCCCGTCTACGCAGCCGTGATCACCTGGTCGTTCCTGCTCCAGCGGGACAACGGGCTGGTCAACCACTTGCTGCACGACCAACTCGGGTTCGCCGACTCACCGCCCTTCTGGCTCGTGGGCGACAACAGCTTCATCTCCCTGGTCGTCGTCTCGGTCTGGCGCACCTGGCCGTTCGCCTTCCTGATGCTGACGGCCGCCTTGCAGAACATCTCCCGGGACGTCTACGAAGCGTCCGCCATCGACGGCGCCGGGATGTGGCGGCAGATCCGGCACATCACGCTGCCGGCCCTGCGGCCGGTCAACCAGGTGCTGGTACTGGTGCTGTTCCTGTGGACGTTCAACGACTTCAACGTCCCCTTCGTGCTGTTCGGCAAGTCGGCTCCCGAGTCGGCCGACCTGATCTCCCTGCACATTTACCAGTCGTCCTTCGCCACCTGGGACTTCGGTGCCGGATCGGCGATGTCCGTCCTGCTGCTGCTGTTCCTGCTGCTGGTCACTGCGGCGTATCTGCTGCTGACCAGGGAGCGTGCGCCGCGCGCCACCCGAAGCGGCGGCACCAGGCCGAGGAAGAGGACCCATGTCTGAGGGCGTCCCGACCCCCGCGTCCGTCGCCACC
>NZ_JASKYT010000030.1:0-38454 GCF_041028275.1 Streptomyces sp. PU-14G | reverse complement strand
GGCTGGGCACGTGCGGGGTGGGGGCGCTGTGCGGGTGCAGCGGCACGCCGCTGCCGGCCGGGGCGGGTCCGGCGCCCGCAGCGGACGGCTCGTCGACGCTGATGCCGAAGTCGGTGGCGAGACCGGCCAGGCCGCTGTCGTACCCCTGACCGACAGCGCGGAACTTCCACGCACCCTGCCTGCGGTAGAGCTCGCCCAGCAGATAGGCGGTCTCGCCGGCGGCGTCGGCGGGGTCGAAGCGCGCGATCTCCCCTCCGCCGTCCGGGGCGTTGACGGCCCCGGTCTCCAGCAGCCGTACGTACAGGCCCGGCACCTGGCCGAAGCTGCCGCCGTCGGCGGAGGCCGCGATGACGATGCGGTCGATCTCCGGTTCGACGCGCCCGAGGTCGACGGTCATCTCGTCGGTGCAGGCCGCGCCTATCGGGTTCTTGCCCTCGTGTTGCACGGCCAACGAGGAGTGCCGGGGCTGGTTGTAGAAGACGAAGTCCCCGTCGGAGCGGACCTTGCCGCGCGTGTCGAGCAGGAGCGCCGACGCGTCGACATCCGGGACGAGCGGTCCTGACGACCAGCCCAGCTCGATCCGGACCGCCGCGGCGGATACGGGGACGTTGGTCCCCTTGCGCATCGTCATAGCCACTCCCCGTCAGGCTCGGTGGATCCGCGTTCCGGTCCCTTCCAACCTATTGCACGCTTCCGCACCCGCCGAAGCCCCTCACGGCTCCTCTCGCCGCCGCTCGCGAAAGTCGAACAACTTGTTCGGGCAGGGGCGTTCTGGGGCATTGCCGGTGGGCTTATGCTTCTGTCAGCTTCTCCTCCCGCGCGCCCGCATCAGGGGACAGGCGGGAACAAGCCGTCCCAGCATGCCTGACCGGGTGTCAACGCGGTCGGCATGAGGGGGCTTCGGCCCCGGTCGAGCGCCCCCGCGTGCTCCCTTGGCGCGGTCGCTCCCACGGGGGTGGAAACAGGTCCCCGCCTGCGGTGATGCGGGTGGGCCAGGCGTTGTGTGTGTACCTCTCTAGTGCCGATGCGGATTGTGGGCTTACCTTATGAGCATGACCTCCCCCCGCAGCTCTTACAGCGGCGGCTACTACGCTGCATCGTCCTACCCCGAGACGCCGATCTACGACATGCTCGTCGCTGAGCGGGGAACACCGCAGATCGCCCCCATCCGGGTGCCGTCGGCCTATGACACGGGGAGTACGGGCAGCGCGCTCGCGGCGCTGCCCCCGGCCCTGCCCGCGGGCCCCGACCCGCGGCAGCCGCAGATGCCGCAGCCCGCACCGCTGCAGCACGCGCCCGCGCCCGGATACGGGTATCCCGGAGCAGCCGCGCCCCAGCCCCCGGCGCCGCAGCCCGTGCCCCAGCAGGCCGCGCCGATGCGGCAGCAGCCGGTCCGGCAGGCACCGGCCGCCCTCCCGCCCGGCGGAGGTTCGGGCATGCAGGGCGGTCCCGTTCCGCTGCAGCACACGCCCGCGCCGCACATTCCGCAGCAGGCGCCACCGCGCGGTTACGGCTACCCGGGGCCGCAGGGCCAGGCGCAGCCGCAGGCACCGATGCAGCAGATGCCGCAGCAGCCGCAGCCGCAGGTCCAGGTGCAGCAGTACCAGCAGCAGCCGATGCACAACCAGGCGACGCAGTACATGCGCCCGGTGGCCCCGCGCCCTGCCGCACCCCGCCAGATGCCCGGCCCGCACGAGGACCCGTACGGCGGCCACCAGTACGGCGGCCGGGGGTACTGACGCGCCGTCGCGAGCGCGACGCACGCGTGTGGAACGCTGGCGCGGGCACCGCCGCAGGGGAGGCAGCGGTGCCCGCGGGCGTATACGGACCTCGGGGCGCTGGAGCGCTCAGCCGCCGATGAGCCGCGACCTGATCAGGAAGCGCACCCCCTCGGGGGCCTCCAGGGAGAAGCCGCTGCCCCTGCCCTCGACGACGTCGACGGTCAGATGGGTGTGGCTCCACAGAGCGAACTGTGCGGCCGACATCCAAAACGGGACGGGTTCGGCCACACCCTCGATCTCCAGCTCGCCGAGCAGCACGTCGGAGCCGCCCGTGCGGAACTCGCCCCTGCCGTAGCACATGGGACTGCTGCCGTCGCAACAGCCGCCGGACTGGTGGAACATCAGCGGCCCGTGCTTGGCGGTGAGCCTCCGCAGCAGCTCGGCGGCCACGGGCGTGACTGCGACCCGCTCGGGCTCCTCGCGCTTCTTTGGCGTGCCCATCAGAACATGCCGAGCTTCTTGGCGTCGTAGCTGACCAGCAGGTTCTTGGTCTGCTGGTAGTGCTCCAGCATCATCTTGTGGTTCTCGCGGCCGATGCCCGACTGCTTGTAGCCGCCGAAGGCAGCGTGGGCCGGGTACTGGTGGTAGCAGTTGGTCCACACCCGTCCGGCCTGGATGGCGCGCCCGGCGCGGTAGGCGCGGGAGCCGTCGCGGGTCCACACGCCGGCGCCGAGCCCGTAGAGGGTGTCGTTGGCGATGCGGATGGCGTCGTCGAAGTCGTCGAAGCCGGTGACGGAGACGACGGGGCCGAAGATCTCCTCCTGGAAGACCCGCATGTCGTTGCTGCCCTCCAGGACGGTGGGCCGCACGTAGTAGCCGCCCTCCAACTCGCCGCCCAGCTCCGCGCGCCCGCCGCCGGTCAGCACCCGTGCGCCCTCCTGCCGGCCGATGTCGAGGTAGGAGAGGATCTTCTCCATCTGGTCGTTGGAGGCCTGCGCGCCCACCATGGTCTCGGTGTCCAGCGGGTGCCCCTGGACCAGGGCCTGGGTGCGCTGCACGCCCGCGTCGAGGAAGGCGCGGTAGTGGCTGCGCTGGATGAGGGCGCGCGAGGGGCAGGTGCACACCTCCCCCTGGTTGAGGGCGAACATGGCGAAGCCTTCGAGTGCCTTGTCGTAGAAGTCGTCGGCGTCGTCGGAGACGTCCTCGAAGAAGATGTTGGGGCTCTTGCCGCCCAGCTCCAGGGTGACGGGCCTGAGGTTCTCCGAGGCGTACTGCATGATCAGCCGCCCGGTCGTCGTCTCACCGGTGAAGGCGACCTTGGCCACCCGCGCGCTGCTCGCCAGCGGCTTGCCCGCCTCGGCGCCGAAGCCGTTGACGATGTTGACGACACCGGGCGGGAGCAGGTCGGCCACCAGGCTCATCCAGTAGTGGACGGACGCCGGGGTCTGCTCGGCGGGCTTGAGGACGACGGTGTTGCCCGCGGCCAGTGCGGGCGCCAGCTTCCAGGTCGCCATCAGGATCGGGAAGTTCCACGGGATGATCTGCGCGACGACGCCGAGCGGCTCGTGGAAGTGGTAGGCGACGGTGTCCTCGTCGATCTGGGAGAGCGACCCCTCCTGGGAGCGGATCGCCGCGGCGAAGTAGCGGAAGTGGTCGATGGCCAGCGGAATGTCGGCGGCCAGCGTCTCGCGGACCGGCTTGCCGTTCTCCCAGCTCTCGGCGACCGCCAGCTCCTCCAGATGCGCCTCCATGCGCTGCGCGATCTGGTTGAGCACCTGCGCGCGTTCGGCGGGCGAGGTGCGCGCCCAGGCCGGGGCGGCCTCGTGGGCGGCGTCGATGGCGCGCTCGACGTCCTCGGCGGTACCGCGGGCGATCTCCGTGAAGGGCGCTCCGGTGACCGGGGTGGGGTTCTCGAAGTAGCCGCCCTGCTTGGGGGCGACATAGCTGCCGCCGATCCAGTGGTCGTAGCGCGACTGGTAGCTCATCAGCGCGTCGTCGGTTCCGGGCGCGGCGTAGCGGCTCATGCTCTGCCTCCCTGTGCTGGCCGGCTGCCTGTGCCGGCCGACTCGTACGGGCCCGCCGGAGCGGTCGGCTCGCGCGGGTCAGCGCGGCCGGCCTGCGGGTGGTGCCGGGAGGCTAGTCCCCGCAACGTTGCCGATACGTTGCGAGCGCTGACCGCACCCGGCGTCCCGCCGCTCGTCGCGCTCCGCGTCCCGGCTCCCGTCACGCTCCGCGGGCGGTCCGGGCCGCGCCCGGCGACAGCCCGTAGAGCGCGCTCAGTTCGCGCACCCGGGCCGCCGTACGCGCTGACGGACGCAGGCCGTGCAGGGCCTCCCACACCTCCAGGTCGTCCTCCGCGCCCGCGGTGCACAGCCACCTCTCCAGCAGCCCGGGATCGGCGCCGGACAGCAGGTGGCGGCGCAACCGGTTCTCCAGCAACCGGCGGAGCCGCACCACACCGGGGGCCTCGGAGGCGGGCAGCAGCGGTCCTGCGTAGGCGTCGAGCGCCGCCGCGGGATCGCCCGCGGCCAGCGCGTTGCCCACGGTGTCGTAGTCGGTGTACGGGCGCTGCCGTAACCGGTAGGGGCGGGAGGCCAGCAGCGGCCCGAGCAGATGCCGCAGCCGCGAGAGTTCGGCCCGCAGGGTGACGGGGTTGACGTCGCGTTCCCCGTACAGCTCGCGGGCGAGCGCCTCGCCGGTCAGCCCGTCGGGGTGCACGGCGAGCAGCAGCAGGATCTCGCTGTGCCGGCGCCCGAGCCGCAGACTCCCCGCCCCCGGGCGGTGGAGCCGGGCCTCGTCGCGGCCGAGGACGGCGAGCAGGCGGCCGTCGGGCGGCGCGCCGCCGCCTGCCGGCGCGGGGCCCAGCGCGGCGAGGCGGGCCTCGGCGGCCCGGGCCGTGGCCTGGACGAGGGCGAGGCTGTGCGGGGAGGCCAGGTGGTCGCCGCCGGTGAGGTCGACGGCGCCGACGACGCGCCCGGTGCGGGGGTCGTGCACGGGCGCGGCCGCGCAGGTCCATGCCTGTACGGGGCGGCAGTAGTGCTCGGCGGCGAAGATCTGCACGGCGTGGCCGACGGCGAGCGCCGTGCCGGGCGCGTTGGTGCCGCTGGCGCGCTCGGCCCACTGGGCTCCGGGGACGAAGTTCATCCGCTCGGCCCGGCGCAGTACTTGGGGGTGACCCTCGACCCAGAGCATGGTGCCGCGCTCGTCGCAGACGGACAGCAGATGGGCGCCGTCGTCGGCGATGGTGCCCAGCAGTTCGCGGAAGAGCGGCATCGCACCGGCCAGGGGATGCCGCTCGCGGCGCAGGGCGAGGCCCGCGTCGTCCATCTCGATCCCGGCCATGCTCTCGGGGGCCAGCCGCGCCCCGGCGCAGCGCCGCCACGAGTCGGCCACCACCTCGCGTACGGGCGTGTCGACGGTACCGCCGGTCAGGAACGTCTCGTGGGCGCGGCGCAGAGCTCCGGCCCGCTGGGCCGCGTCCGCTCCCGCCTCGAGCGCCAGCCATGGATTGCGCACCCCGTCATCGTGCAGCGGGCGGAGGCGGCGGGCAACGCCCCGGACGGGTCGGGCGAGCACCGACCGGCGCGGTGCGCATCCCGGGTGTCGTCGGGGACGCGCGGGGCGCGCGGGGTGTCGGATCCGCCCCGGCCTGGTACCCATCCGGCATGCCGGAACACGAGCCCCTCACCGAGCGTGAGACCGACGGGCTGGACGCGCACTGGCGCGCCCTCAACTACCTGTCGGCCTGCCAGCTCTACCTGCGCGCCAACCCGCTGCTGAGCGAGCCGCTGCGCCCCGAGCACATCAAACCGAGGCTGCTCGGCCACTGGGGCACCTGCCCAGGGCTGACCCTGCTCTACACCCACCTCAACCGGCTGATCCGCACCCGCGGCCGGCGCACACTGGCGGTGTGGGGTCCGGGGCACGGAGCCGCGGCGGTGCTCTCGGGCGCCTGGTTGGAGGGAACCTACTCGCAGCTGCGCCCCGACGTTCCGCGCGACGAGGAGGGCATGCGCCGGCTGTTCGAGGAGTTCTCGCAGCCGGGCGGCGTCCCCAGCCACACGGCGCCGAGCGTGCCGGGGTCGATCCAGGAGGGCGGCGAGCTGGGATACGCGCTGGCGCACGCCTTCGGCGCGGCATTCGACAAGCCCGACCTGCTGGTGTGCGCGGTCGTGGGGGACGGTGAGGCGGAGACGGGCCCGCTGGCAGGCTCGTGGCACGCGAACAAGTTCCTCGACCCGGTGCACGACGGCGCCGTGCTCCCCGTCCTGCATCTGAACGGGTACAAGATCGCCAACCCGACGGTGCTGGCCCGGCTGCCCGAGGACGAGCTGGAGGCGCTGATGCGCGGCTACGGCTACGACCCGCTGTTCGTCACCGCCGACCAGGACACCCCGCCGGCGGAGGCGCACCGCGCGCTGGCCGGCGCGCTCGATGTGGCGGTGGAGCGGATCGACGCCGTCCAGCGTGCGGCCCGCGACAGCGAGGACGGGGCACAGGTGCGGCCCCGCTGGCCGATGCTGGTGCTGCGTACCCCCAAGGGGTGGTCGGGGCCGCGGGAGCTGGACGGGGACCCGGTGGAGGGCACCTGGCGTGCGCACCAGGTACCGCTGCCCGGTGTGCGGGACGATCCGGAACGGCTGCGGCAGCTGGAGCGGTGGCTCCGCTCCTACGGACCCGAAGAGTTGTTCGACGCAGCGGGCCGGCCGCGCCCGCGGGTACTGGAGTGGGTCCCCGAGGGCGACCTGCGCCTGGGCGCCGTCCCCGAAGCCAACGGCGGACGGCTGCTGCGCGAGCTTCCGCTGCCCGGCCTGGAGACCTGCGCGGTGGCCGTCGAGCGGCCCGGCGCCTCCTCCCACGAACCGACGCGCGAACTGGGCTCTTTCCTGCGGGAGCTGCTGCGCAACACCGAGGAGCGGCGCGACTTCCGCCTGTTCGGTCCCGACGAGACCGACTCCAACCACCTGAGCGCCGTCTTCGACGCCACCGACCGCGGCTGGCAGGCGGAGCTGCTGCCCACCGACCAGCACCTCGGCCGCCACGGCCGTGTGCTGGAGGTCCTCTCCGAGCACCTGTGCCAAGGCTGGCTCGAAGGGTACGTCCTCACCGGCAGGAACGGCGTGTTCGCCTCCTACGAGGCGTTCACCAACCTCGTCTCCAGCATGGCCTCGCAGCACGTGAAGTGGGTGCACAGCGCCCGCGAGGTCCCCTGGCGCCGCCCCGTCGCCGCCCTGAACTACCTGCTCACCTCGCACGCCTGGCGCCAGGACCACAACGGCTTCTCCCACCAGGACCCGGGCTTCATCGACCACGTGCTCAACAAGAGCCCCGACGTGGTGCGCGTCTACCTGCCACCGGACACCAACACGCTGCTGTGCGTCACCGACCACGCGCTGCGCACCCGCGACACCGTCAACGTCGTGGTCGCGGGCAAGCACCCCTGCTTCGACTGGCTCGACCTGGACTCGGCCCGCGACCACTGCGCGCGGGGCGTCGGCGTGTGGGAGTGGGCCGGAACCGAGCACGGCGGCAGCGGCCCCGACGTCGTCCTCGCGTGCGCCGGTGACATCCCCACGCAGGAGACGCTGGCGGCGGCCTCGCTGCTGCGCGAGTGGCTGCCCGAGGTGGCCGTGCGGGTGGTGAACGTGGTGGACATGGCCCGGCTCATGCGCCAACGCGACCATCCGCACGGGATGGCCGACACCGAGTTCGACGCCCTCTTCACCCGGGACAGGCCGGTCATCTTCGCCTACCACGGCTACCCGTGGCTGGTGCACCGCCTGGTCTACGGCCGCACCGTCCACCCGAAGCTCGCCGTGCGCGGCTACCGCGAGTCCGGGTCGACGACGACGCCGTTCGACATGGTGGTACGCAACGACATGGACCGCTACCACCTGGTCATGGACGTGATCGACCGGACGGAGGGGCTCGGAGCGAAGGCCGCGACCGTGCGGCAGCACGCGGCCGACCTGCGCGAGCGGCACCACCGCTACATCCTCGAACACGGTGCGGACATGCCGGAGGTCACCGCATGGCGCTGGCCGGGCCGGTGACCCGGGACCCCGCTCCGGCGATCCGAGACCCCGCTGAGGGGCGGCCCACGACGGCGGGCCGCCCCTCAGGGCCGTTGTTCAGACCTCGACGTCCTCCAGGATGCCGAGCGCGTCGGGCACCAGCACGGCGGCGGAGAAGTACGCGCTGACGAGGTAGGAGATCAGCGCCCGGTCGTCGACCCCCATGAAGCGGACGTTGAGCGAGGGCTGGATCTCGTCCGGCAGACCCGTCTGATGCAGGCCGATGACTCCCTGATCCTCCAGTCCCGTGCGCATGGCCAGCACCGAGGTGGTGCCGTCCTCGCGCACGGGAATCTTGTCGCAGGGCAGGATCGGGATGCCGCGCCAGGCGCGCGTCTTGACGCCCTCCACCTCGACCTGGTCCGGGTAGAGCCCGTGCCTGCTGGACTCACGGCCGATCGCGGCGATCGCCTTCGGGTGCGCCAGGATGTAACGGGTCTTGCGGCGGCGGGAGATCAGCTCGTCCATGTCGGCGGGCGTCGGCGGACCGCTGCGGGTATGGATGCGCTGGCTCAGGTCGGCGTTGTGCAGCAGGCCGAACTCGCGGCTGTTGACCAGCTCGTGTTCCTGGCGCTCGCGCAGCGCCTCCACGGTCAGCCGCAGCTGCTCCTGGACCTGGTTCATCGGTTCGTTGTAGACGTCGGCGACCCTGCTGTGCACCTTCAGCACCGTCTGCGCGACCGACAGCTCGTACTCACGGGGGTTGAGCTCGTAGTCCACGAAGGTGCCGGGCAGCAGCTGTTCGCCCGCGTGACCCGAGGAGAGGGCGATGTCGGCCTCGCCGCGCCGGTTCTGCGCGGGCACGGCGCGGGAGAGCACCGCGTCGAGGTGGCTGCGCAGCGGCGTGGAGGCCTCCGCCGTCTGCTGGAAGGTGGTGCGGGGCAGCGCGAGCACGAGGCAGCGCGTCCGGGCCCGCAGCGTGTACTCCCAGGTGCCCGGGTCGGAGGTGAGGATCTGATCGCCGGCGTGGTCACCGTCGGCGAGCACGCCCAGGTCGACCTCGTCGTCGTAGCGCCCCGCCGCGTGCTTGCCGACCCGCCCGTGCGCGATCAGCAGCAGCTCGTCGGCCGGCTCGCCGCGGGTGGTGAGCGCGTCACCCGGCTCGTACTCACGCTGGGTGAAGCCCTCGGCGAGGGCCCGCAGGGACGCCTCGTCGTCGAGCCCTCGCAGCAGGGGGATCTCCCGCAGCTCCGAGGGGATGACCTGGACGTCGGCGCCGGTGCTCACGAACTCGATCCGGCCGTCGCCCAGAGTGTGGGTGAGGCGCCGGTTGACGCGGTAGCTGCCGCCGGTGGTCTCCGTCCAGGGCAGGACGCGCAACAGCCAGCGCGGGGAGATCCCCTGCATCTGCGGGGGCGTCTTGGTGGTGCTGGCGAGATTGCGCGCCGCCGCTGTGGCGAGGCTGGAGGGGGTGTGCTGCTGGGTCTCTTCGGGGTGCGTGGTCATCTGTCCCCAGTTTCTGGCGTTTCCTGGTGCCTGTCTCCGGATTTTCCGGCGGCTGCGTCAGCCGCCCGCGTCAGTGCCCGATTTCCACGTCCTCCAGCATTCCGAGCGCGTCGGGAACCAGCACGGCGGCGGAGTAGTAGGCGCTCACCAGATAGGACATGACGGCCTTCTCGTTGATGCCCATGAAGCGAACCGAAAGGCTCGGGCTGTATTCGTCCGGAATTCCGGTCTGGTGGAGTCCGACGACGCCCTGGGCCTTTTCGCCGGTGCGCATGGCCAGGACGGAGGTGGTGCCCTGCGGGCTGACCGGGATCTTGTTGCAGGGCAGGATCGGCACGCCGCGCCAGGCGGGGACGGAGTGGCCCTCGTAGTCGATGGACTGCGGGTAGACGCCGCGGGCGCTGGCCTCGCGGCCGAAGGCGGCGATCGCCTTCGGGTGCGCCAGGATGACGCTGGGGTCCTTCCAGACGGTGGCCAGCAGCTCGTCGAGGTCGTCGGGGGTGGGCGGGCCCGAGCGGGTGTGGACGCGCTGCTTCATGTCCACGTTGTGCAGGAGGCCGACCCCGCTGTTGTTGACCAGCTCGTGCTCCTGGCGCTCGCGCAGCGCCTCCACGGTCAGCCGCAGCTGCTCCTCGAGCTGGTTCATCGGGTGGTTGTACAGGTCGGCGACGCGGGTGTGGACCCGCAGCACGGTCTGGGCGACCTCCAGGTCGTACTCGCGGGGCTTGAGCTCGTAGTCGACGAAGGTGCCGGGCAGGGCGTGCTCGCCGACGTGCCCGGAGGCCAGCGCGATGGCGGACTCGCCGTTCTCCGTGCGCTGGGAGGGGATCAAGGACCTGGAGGCGGTCAGGTGGGCGCGGAGCGATTCCGAGTCGGCGGCGACGGCGTCGAAGGCACCGCGCTCCAGGGTGAGCACGGTTCCGCTGGTCAGCGAGGTCAGGGTGTGGTCCCAGGTGCCGGCTTCGCCGGTCAGCCGGTCGTCGCCGTCGAACTCGCCGTCCGCCAGGACGCCCTGGGTGGACTCCCCGTCGTACCGCCCGCGGGTGGACTTGCGCAGCTTGCCGTGGGCGATCAGCACCAGCCGGTCGGCGGGCTCGCCCTCCCGCACGATCACTTCACCGGGGCCGAAGTCGCGCTGTTCGCAGCGGGCGGCGAGGGCTTCCAGGGTCGGACGGTCGTCATAGCCGCGCAGCGGGGGCAGCTCGGACAGCTCCAGGGGGATCACCCGCACGTCGGACCCGGTGGAGACGAACTCCACGCGCCCGTCCCCCAGGGTGTGGCTGAGCCGTCGGTTGACCCGGAAGGTGCCGCCCGTGACCTGGACCCAGGGCAGGACCCGCAGCAGCCACCGGGAGGAGATTCCCTGCATCTGCGGGGGTGTCTTCGTGGTGGTCGCGAGATTCCGTGCCGCCGCCGTGGCAAGGCTCTGCTGCGCCGCTTCCGCGCTCTCGCTTCCGGAATTACGCTCCGCCGCAGTCGTCATCCGACACCGCCAATCTCAGTGATCATCTGGTAATTCACGCGCTGCGGCCATGAAGCTAAGTGAGCCTCGCGAGATGCGGCAATCACTCAAAAGATGTACGAGTGCTTCGAATGTCCCGACAGTGACCGGGGTACGGCGCGCCGCCGGCGCCTCTCCCCATCCACCGAGCGTGATGAAAATGCCGCGATGTTCACTCTGCGCAACACGCATGACAGCGCCCGCCACCCGGCCCGCCCCGCAAACTCACCAGGACGTGCGGGGGCGCACGGGGGCGCGCGGACGGCGGATTCGCGCCCGCCGTCCGCCCGCCGGGGATCGCTCAGTAAACTCGGCGGATCACGAGGGGAACCGAGGAGCTCACGGTCCACGGAGGAAGCGCGCCCCGGGCCGTCCACGTGCCGCCGTCTCGACCAGACGGCTGTGCGGACACGCGATGCCCGGGACACGCGACCGGCCGCCGCACCCCGACGAACGGGCCGCGTACCGGCCACGCGGGCCCCGCGGTCCTTCTCGTGCGGGTACCGCGCCCGTTGAGGTGGATGACGGACGGCGAGAAGGGGGTGTGCCGCGGTGCTGACGATCGTCGGTCTGTGGCGCTGGCGTGGGAACGCGCTGGCCCGCCGCAGCGACCGCCGCGAAGCCTGGCTGTCCCTGTGGGCCGCGGTGCTGATGGCCGTGGGGGTTCCGCTGGTGGGCTGGGCCGCGCAGGAAGCCACCCACGACGCGATGCTGCGTACGGCGCACGAGCAGCAGCGCGACCGCCAGCGCACGTGGGCGACGGCCCAGCACGTCATCGTCCGGCCCCCGCTGGACTCGGAGACGGAGACGTCGGCGGGACAGCAGCCGAACCGCAACCAGGTCACCGCCCGCTGGGCAGGCCCCGACGGCTCCTCCCACACGGGCACCCTCGTGCTGCGCAGACCGGTCAAGCCCGGCAGCCGCTTCCTGGTGTGGACCGACCGGCACGGCCGGCTCACCTCCCGTCCGATGAGCGCACGCGGCGCCTCCTCGCACGCGCTCCTCGCGGGACTGGGCTCCGCCGCACTCACGGCTGCCGTACTGGAGGCCGGGCGGCGGGCGGCCATCCGGCTGGCGCTGCGACGCCGGTACGCGCGCTGGGACGAGGAGTGGGGCCGCATCGGTCCCGACTGGGGACGTACCGGCAACAGCAGCTGAAGCGGACCCGCGTGCCTGCCGGGCAGCGGGCCGTGCGCCCGCGGGCACGGCGGCTCACCACCGGCGGCGGTGGGAGACCGTCCGCACGGACCACTCGCCCGTACCCGTCAACCCTGACCACCGGCGCACGCTACGGTGGTGCGACCAGCACGGACGGCGCACCCCGCGTTCCGTGCGAGGGACAACGCATCTTGGCACGCACGAGGTTGGGGCACAGCACTCCATGGCACAGGGCTCGGTCCAGGTGACGCACGGCGGCACGTCGCGTTGGCGGCGGCGCACGGGCGAGTACGCGTCGTTGTCGGCGGCGCTGGAGGCCGCGGGCGACGGTGACGTCCTCACCGTGGCGCCCGGCACCTACCGGGAGAACCTGGTCATCGAGCGCACGGTGACCCTGCGCGGGCCCGAGAGGTCGGGCGGCGGCCCGGTCCGCATCGCGCCCGCCGACGGGGTGGCGCTGACCCTGCGCTCCGCCGCCCTCGTCCAGGACCTCCAGATCGAGGGTCAGGACTCCGCCGTTCCCGCCGTGCTGGTCGAGGACGCGGCGCCGGAGCTGGCCGGGCTGCGGGTGATGACCCGTTCGGCGGCCGGTATCGAGGTGCGCGGCGGCGCCCGTCCCACCGTGCGCCGCTGCACGGTGGACAACCCGGCGGGGCTCGGGCTGAGCATCATGGGCGCGGCGAGCGGCAGTTACGAGGAGTGCGAGGTGGTGGCGGCCGGGCAGTCCGGCGTGCTCGTGCGCGACGGCGCGCGACCGCGGCTGGCGCACTGCCGGGTGCATCTGGCCTCGGGCGCCGGCATCACGCTCCAGGGCGAGGGCAGCACGCTGGAGGCGGTCGGCTGCGAGGTGTACGAGATCAAGGGCAGTGGTGTGCGGGTGGCGTCGCGTGCCAGCGGCCACTTCACCGACTGCCGGGTGCACCGCACCTCGGCGGACGGCGTCACCCTGGACACCGACGCCGTGGTCACCTTGGCCGACTGCGACATCCACGACATCCCGGAGAACGCCGTCGATCTGCGCTCCCGTTCGGTGCTGACGCTGACGCGCTCCACCGTGCGGCGCTTCGGCCGCAACGGTCTGTCGGTGTGGGACCCGGGCACCCGCGTGGACGCCAACGGCTGCGAGATCCACGAGAGTACAGGCGACTATCCGGCCGTGTGGGTCAGCGACGGCGCCACCGCCGTCCTGGACACCTGCCGGGTGCACACGGTGCCCGACGCGCTGTTCGTCCTCGACCGCGGCTCGCGCGCCGACGTGCTCGACAGCGATCTGTCCCAGGTGCGCGGCACCGCCGTCTCGGTCAGTGACGGGGCCGTCGTGCAGCTGGACGACTCGCGCATCAGCAAGGCGGGGACGGGCGCCTGGTTCCGCGACCACGGAAGCGGCGGGGTGCTGAGCGGCTGCACGGTCGACGAGACCGCGACCGGTGTCATCGTCACCAAGGGCGCCGATCCCACAGTGGAGCGCTGCACGGTGAGCGGCGCCGCGGAAGCCGGTTTCTACGTCTCGGCCGAGGGCCGGGGCACCTTCCACAGCTGCCGGGTGACCGGCTCGCGCGGTTACGGCTTCCACATCATCGACGGCTGCCGTACGACGCTGCGGCGCTGCCGCACGGAGCGGTGCGCGCGCGGCGGTTACGAGTTCGCGGAGGAGGGCCCGACCGTCGAGGACTGCACCAGCGACGAGAGCGCGGCACCCGTGGCACCGCTGCCCGTGCCCGCCGCCGGCACCGCCCCCTCACCCGCCGACGGCGCTCCGGGGCTGCTGACCGCCACGGTCACGGTGCCGCGCCAGCGCACGGCGAGCCCGCGGACCGAAGCCGCACCGGCCGGTGACGACTCCTCCGCCGCGACGGAGCCCGAGGAGGAGGCGCGCGCCCCCAAGGAAGTACTGGGCGAACTCGACGCGCTGGTCGGCCTGGAGGGCGTCAAACGCGAGGTCCGCGCGCTGACCGACATGATCGAGGTCGGCCGCAGGCGGCAGGCGGCGGGTCTGAAGGCGGCCTCGGCGCGGCGGCATCTGGTCTTCACGGGCTCGCCCGGCACCGGCAAGACGACGGTGGCCCGGCTCTACGGCGAGATCCTCCGCTCCCTCGGTGTGCTGCGGCGCGGCCACCTGAAGGAGGTCTCGCGTGTCGATCTGGTGGGCGAGCACATCGGTTCGACGGCGCTGCGCACCCAGGAGGCGTTCGAGAAGGCCAAGGGCGGTGTGCTGTTCATCGACGAGGCGTACGCTCTGGCGCCCCAGGACGCGGGCCGCGACTTCGGCAGGGAAGCCATCGACACGCTCGTGAAGCTGATGGAGGACCACCGGGACGACGTGGTGGTGATCGTCGCGGGCTACACCGCCGAGATGGAGCACTTCCTGGCCTCCAACCCCGGTGTCGCCTCCCGCTTCTCGCGCACGATCTCCTTCGGCGACTACACGCCCGAGGAGCTGCTGCTGATCGTCGAACAGCAGGCGGACGAGCAGGAGTACGACCTGAGCGAGGGGGCGCGCCAGTCGCTGCTGGGCTACTTCGCGCGGCTGCCCAAGGGACCCTCGTTCGGCAACGGGCGCACCGCGCGGCAGACGTTCGAGGCGATGGTCGAGCGGCACGCGGGCCGGGTCGCGCAACTGCCGGACCCGACCACCGAGGACCTGACCCTCCTCTACCCGGAGGATCTGCCCCGCTCAGCGTGAGCGTGTGGCCGGTCCTTCCCCGGGTCCGCCGCAGGTTCGGGCTGGCGCGGTATGCCCGCACGGCGTGCGGGCACGGCCTCCGCCGGCTGTCCGGCCTCCCGGGAGTTGCCTGGCACCTTCGGTGACGTCTCCCCCGGCCCGGCGGCGGTGCCGGCGCCCGGCGCGCTCCTCGGTTCCGCTGTGTGCCCGGCGCGCTCCTCGAGGCGGGCGAGCAGTCCGGCACGCTCCTGTTCGAAGGCGGGATCGGCCTGGTACTCGCTGTGGGCCAGGATCGGCTCGGGCAGCGGCAGCGCGGGGGTGCGCCCGTAGGCGAGGGGGTCCAGCAGTGGGCCCCGGTCGACGCCGCGGCACTGAGCGGGCGGCCCGGGCTCGGGGGTGTCGGCCCGCTCCGGCCGTACCGGACCGCCGATCGGGTCGGTGAGCCGCCACAGGTTGCGCCAGCACTCCAGGTCGTCGTGGAGCGCGCCGAGCCGTGCGGGGCCGAAGTAGGCGGGAAACCAGCGCCCGTAGAGGCGTTCGAGGGGCGAGCCGTAGGTGAGCAGGGCGGTCTGGCGGCGCGTGCCCGGGTCGAGCTGCCAGACGGCGGCTGCCGCCAGCACGCTGCCCTGCGAGTGGCCCGAGATCACCAGGCGCCGGGTGGGCTGCCGGTCCGTCCACAGCGCCATCCGCCAGGCGAGGTCGGGCACCGCGCGCTCCGCGTAGCACGGAGGTGCGAAGGGGTGGGCGCAGCGCGGCCAGAAGGTGCCCACGTCCCACAGGATGCCGACGGTGCGGCGTGCCGAGGGGTCCTTGTAGGCGCGGCGTCCCCAGGTGAGCAGGAGCACGAAGCCGAAGCCGATCAGCCAGGAGCCGAGGGCCTGCACGGTGTCGGCGAAACCGGCGACGACGGCGGGCGCGCCCTCGGTCGCCTCGCCCGGCACCTGGCCGGTCGCCAGCGTGCCGAGCACGGCGGCACCGCCGAGGACGAGGGTGGCCACGGCGACGGTCGCGGCGAGCCAGGCCGCCTCGTCGGTCAGCCCGGCCCGGGCGATGGCGGCGGCGATCCTGCGGGAGCGCGTCGGGTCGGGCACGCAGTCGGGGTAGCCGGCCGTGACGTCGTCGGTGAGCCGCCGCGCGTCGCGCCAGACGCGGTAGGCGAACCAGCAGACCAGCAGCAGGACGAGCGCGAGCAGGACGGGGATGACGGAGGCCTGCCAGGTGAGGATCGTGGGCGGGCCTGCGATGTGGCCGCCCCCTTCGCCGGGGGTGCCGGGGCCGTCCAGCCAGTCGCCCACCCGCTGGGAGACTCCGCCCGACAGCAGCCCGCCGAGCGCACAGGCCAGCATGGCGACGGCCGCGGAGGCCAGTCCGGCCAGCGCGGTGCGCGGCAGGCGGGTGGTGCGGTGCAGCCGCAGGCCCAGCGCGGCGAGCGCGAGGACGAGGGTGCCCTGGAGCACCGCGAGGACGCTGAAGGTCTCGTCGCCCGGGAGGATGCCGCCCGAGGTCCAGCCCGGGCGGCTCCAGCCGCTGTGCACGACGGCGAGCAGCAGGACGCCGACGGAGGCGCCGGGCAGCACCCGCACGGCGAGGCTGTCGATACGGTCGTCCGGCTCGCTCTCCTTGCGTCCCCGGCGGCTGACGACGAAGAGCACGCACAGGCCGCCTGCCACCACCAGACACTCCAGCGCCCAGCCCACCGCGTCCAGTGCCGCGCTGCCGCCCGGCCTGCGGTCCTGCCGGGTGGCGGCGGCGGTCAGCGCGGCGGCCACGGTGAGGAAACCGGCCGCGGTGTGCGCGGCGCGCAGCCGGGCGACGAGCCGCTTGCCGTACCAGAAACCGGGCAGGGACAGCGGGGGGCGCCCTTCGGCGGCGGGATCGCCCTCGGGGACGGGCCGCTCCAGCGGGGGCTGGGACTCATAAGCGCTCCACGTGCGGTGCGAGAGCCACCACAGCAGCACGGTGAGCCCCGCGGGCAGTGCCGCGGCGAGGGCGAGCCGGCGTCCCGGCTGGCTCCACCAGCCGCCGTGGCCCCCCGACGCGTCGGGTGCCATGAAGGCGAGCCAGGGGCGGTCGTGGGCGCACGCGGTGCTGCCCGCGCACTGCCACGCCACCAGGTCGAGCGCGACCTCGCAGGCGGCGGCGACCAGCAGCACGGTCAGCGAGAGCGCGGTCAGCCGCACGAGGAGACCGTGCGCGCGCACGGTGGTGCGGCGGCCCCGGGAGGCGGGCCTGGTCCAGTGCGCGAGGTTGACGACCATGAAAGGCAGCAGCATCAGCCACAGGGCTCGGGCTCCGTTGCCCGAGGTGAGATTGGACCAGCAGTAGGCCTCGCGGACCGGTTCGTCCGCGTAGTCGCCGGGGTGCGCTTCGGCGTCCTTGTCCTCGGTGCGGCGGTGAACGGCCGCTGTGCGGTCGCCGGTGACGCGTACGGTGCGTGGGTCGCCGAGCATCTCGGACGGCGTCGTTCCCCCGACGCCGTGCACCAGCAGTTCCAGCGAGAGGCCGCCCGCCTGGTCCGCGGGCAGGTCTGTGTGGTGTGACGGCACTGTTCTTCTTCCCCCGGATCCCCCGAACGGTGTGTCAGCAGTGTGGTCGTCCGCGCACAGGACAGCATCACCGCCGAGCGGCCCCTGTGCCACCCCCTCACGGGTGAAGGTGGGGTGTGCGGTGCCGGTTCCCGGCCGGAGCGCGGCTGTTGCGCACGTGGGAGGATGGCCCCCACCAGCGGCCTCCCCACAGCCTCGACGGTGCGGTCACACAAGGCGGGAAAGGAACGGAGAAGTGCAGTGAGCGACAACCAGAACCTCCTCGCCGAGCAGCGGCGTGCGCTGATCCTGGAGGAGGTACGGCGCAGGGGTGGGGCGCGGGTCAACGAGTTGACCAGGAAGCTGTCCGTCTCGGACATGACGGTGCGGCGGGATCTGGACGCGCTGGCCCAGCAGGGTGCTCTGGAGAAGGTGCACGGGGGCGCGGTGCCGGTCGCCGAGGCGAGCACGCACGAGCCGGGGTTCGAGGCCAAGTCCTCGCTGGAGCTGAGCGCGAAGGAGGACATCGCCCGCGCGGCGGCCACCATGGCGCAGCCCGGCAGTGCGATCGCCCTGTCCGGGGGGACGACGACGTTCGCGCTGGCCCGGCATCTGCTGGACGTGCCGAACCTGACGGTCGTGACGAACTCGGTGCGGGTCGCCGACGTCTTCCACGCCGCGCAGCGCTCCGGCGGCCAGGGTTCCGGAGGCCGTCCGGGCGCCGCCACGGTGGTGCTCACGGGCGGGGTGCGCACGCCGTCGGACTCGCTGGTGGGGTCCGTGGCGGACGCGGCGATCCGCTCGCTCCACTTCGACGCGCTGTTCCTGGGTGTGCACGGGATATCGGCGGAGGCGGGCCTCTCGACGCCCAACCTGGCGGAGGCGGAGACCAACCGGCACTTCGTGGGCTCGGCGCGCCGGGTGATCGTCGTCGCCGACCACACCAAGTGGGGCACGGTGGGCCTGAGTTCGTTCGCCTCGCTGGACCAGGTGGACACGCTGGTGACGGACGGCGGGCTGCCGCCCGAGGCGCGTGCGGAGATGCAGGAGCGGCTGCCGGAGCTGGTGGTGGCGGGCGAACAGGGGCCCGGCGCGGACGAGGCGGAGGAGACGGACGAGCTCTAGCGAAGCGGTGCCTCCCGGTGGGCGGGCAGGTGCCGCCTGCGCCCGTACAGGCCGCGGCTACGCTGGGAGGCCTCCGCACACCCGTTCGCCGACTGCTGGGGGTCGCCCACATGGCTCGTCAACTGCGCTCCGTCGAGCTCGGCTTCGCCGACACCGCGCCACTGCGGCTCTCCTTCGTCGCCGACGTGGGGGCACGGGCCGAGACGGTGTACGCGGCGCTGGCCGAGGACGTGACGGCGTGGCCGTGCTGGTTCACGGCGGTCACCGAAGTACGGCCGACGGGGGGCGGCACCGGGCGTGACGTCCGGCTGAAGGGCGGCGGCTTCTTCGACGAGACGATCGTGGCGGCCCACCCCGCCGAGCGCTACGCCTACCGCATCGACCGCACCAACGCACCCGGCGTCCGGGCGATGATGGAGGACTGGGAGCTGCGGCCCTCCCCGGAGGGCGGCACGCGGGTGCGCTGGACGATGGCGGTGGACGGTACGCCGGTGCTGCACGCGGCACTGCGTCTGGGCAAACCGGGCATCAGGGCCTCCTTCAGGGACGCGATGCGGAAGCTGGAGGACCGGCTGCGCGTCTGAGGGAGGGGCCGGATTGGCCCTGGCGGACGGTCTCCCCGGGAAACCGGCCGGCGGGCGCGGCTCAGATCCACTCCCCCGTGGACAAGAAGCGCTCCAGGGTGCGCGCGTAGGGGGTGATGTCCAGCCCTTGCCCGGCCAGCCAGGCGTCGGAGTAGTACTTGTCGAGATAGCGCTCGCCCGGGTCGCACAACAGGGTGACCACGCTGCCGCCCTCGCCGCGGGCCAGCATCTCGGCCACGATGAGCAGGCTGCTCCACAGCCCGGTGCCGGTCGAGCCGCCCGCCTTGCGGCCCAGCGCCCTCTCCAGCATCCGGACGGCGGCCACGCTGGCGGCGTCCGGGACCTTCATCATGCGGTCGATGGCGCCGGGGACGAAGCTCGGCTCCATCCGGGGGCGGCCGATGCCCTCGATGCGGGAGCCCGCCTCGCTGGTGACCCCGGGGTCGCGGCGGGTCCAGCCGTCGAAGAAGCAGGAGTTCTCCGGGTCGGGGACGCACACCCGGGTGTCGTACTGCATGTAGCGGATGTAGCGGGCGAAGGTGGCGGAGGTGCCTCCGGTGCCCGCCGTGGTCACGATCCAGGCCGGCTCCGGGTGCCGCTCCGTGCACAGTTGCTGGTAGACGGACATGGCGATGTTGTTGTTGCCGCGCCAGTCGGTGGCCCGTTCGGCGTAGGTGAACTGGTCCATGAAGTGGCCGCCGCTGTCGGCGGCGAGCCGGGCGGAGACCTCGTACACCGTCCGCGGGTCGTCCACCAGGTGGCACGTGCCGCCCTGGAACTCGATCAGCCGGGTCTTCTCGCGGCTGGTCGTGCGGGGCATCACCGCGATGAACGGCACCCCGATCAGCTTGGCGAAGTAGGCCTCGCTGACCGCCGTCGAGCCGCTGGAGGCCTCGATGACGGGCCGTCCGGGGCGGATCCAGCCGTTGCAGAGCGCGTAGAGGAACAGGGAGCGCGCCAGCCGGTGTTTGAGGCTGCCTGTGGGGTGGGTCGACTCGTCCTTGAGGTAGAGGTCGATGCCCCACTCCTCGGGGAGCGGGAAGGAGAGCAGGTGGGTGTCGGCACTGCGACCGCTCTCGGCCCGCACCTTGCGCACCGCTTCCTTGAGCCACGCGCGGTGGGCCGCGTCGCTGCGGTCCACGTCCTGGGTGGGGAGGTCGGGAACGGGAGGGGCGGGTTCGGTGGCGCTCACGGAGTCGATCATAGAGGCGGGCCGATAGACGGAGGCGGACCTGGGCATGCTCCTGGCAAGGGGTGGGCCTTCCGGGGGTGTGTGCGCACTGTTCGGGGGTACCTCCGCGGGATGGATCCGGTGGGAGGCGGTGTGTCGTGGTGGAGTCGGAGTTCGACGCGACCGGCGTGGGGATACGCCGGATGCTTCGCTCACTCACCCGGGCCGGTCACGTGCTGGTGCGGGACGGCGAACTGGTTTTGATGACCAGCTACGGGAGTGAAATCGACAGCGCCCCGGTGGACGAGGTACGCATCAGCGGCTACGGGCTGCGCGACCAGGCGCTGGCGACGCTGCGCGGCAGGAGCTATGTGCTGCGGCTGGGCCTCAGGCACCGCGAGGGACTGCTGTCGGCGGTACGGACGGCCCGCGCGAAGTCCGCCGCCGAGCGCGGCGTACTCGGCACCTGACGCGGAAGGTAGTCGCACCGTCGCTCCGCGTTGCGGCCCTGCTCGTCGGCCCGCATGCTGACCAGGTAACGCACGTCACATGTGGAGATCCGTCCTCGCCCTTCCCAGGGCAGGTCGCAGCAGGCAGGGAGTCGCGTCGTGATCAGTCCGTCGAGCAGCACGACCGAGCACACCGCCCCGGCCCCGGGGCGGCACTGCGCCGTGGAGTTCCAGGCGCTGCCCTCACGCATCGGCCAGGTGCGCGGCATCGTCTCCGCGCAACTGCGCTACTGGGGTCTGGACGCCCTCGTCGACACCGCCACGCTCGGTCTGACCGAGTTGCTGACCAACGTCCTGCGGCACGCGGCGGGCGACGGGGCAGTGGGCGAGAACCCCGCCTCGGCCGGCAAGCACTGCACGGTCGAGCTCTCCTTCGTCTGGAACCGCCTGACGGTCTCGGTGCGCGACCACGACCCGCGGCTGCCGCACGCCGCCCGGAGCGCCAGGGCCCGGCGGGAAGGGCTGTCCACGCACGGGCGGGGGCTCGCGCTGGTCGCGGCGGTCAGCGAGAGCTGGGGTGTGCGCACCCAGCACGACGGCTCGGGGAAGACCGTCTGGTTCGCGCTGCCGGCGCCCCCGCGGAAGGGGGCCGGCCGCCGCCGCTCCGGCGGCAAGGCGGCGGGGGCGGGCGATGCTTCCGAGCCGGGGCCGCGCGCGGCGCGGGCCGCCGCCCCGGTGGAGCGGTGGCCGCAGGCCGCCTCCACGGCGGCCGTGCCGCCCCCCGTGGAGGCGGAGACCGCCCCCACGGGGTGAGCCTCACCGGGCCGCAGGCCCTCGGGCGGTGGCAGCCGTACCGCTCACCGCTTGGATCCCCGGGCCTCGCCGTGCCCCTCGCTGATGCTCGCGCTGAGTACGGAGGCGCGGCGCCAGTACTCGTCCTCGTCGATCTCTCCGCGGGCGAAGCGCCGGCCGAGCAGGTCGAGCGGGGTCTCGCGGCCGTGCGCGGTCTGCGGCTGCCAGGGCCCGCGGCGACCGCGCCAGGCGGTGCGGCGCAGCAGGGTGAAGCCGCCGACGACGACGGCCGCCCAGGCCAGCGGGAAGAACAGGATCCAGGGGCCGGGGCCCCCGCCGTCGTGCCAATGGGCCAGGAGTTCCATCGTCCTCAGCTCCTCGGTAGCGGTCCGTGGTGCGTGCTCGCTACCGAGAGTGCGCGCCGGAGGGGGGCTCGGTCGTCGTACGGCCGGCGGCATCGGAGGTACCTCGCGGGGAGTACGGGCTCCCGGACGGCGTGGCGCGCGCCGGGCGGTCCGTCTCGCGGCGCATGCAGACCCGGGGCCAGCGGTCGAGGCCCGCCGCGGCTTCGTCGGCGCGGATCGTGCGCAGCCCGGGGGTGAGTTCGCCGGTGGCCAGGGCACGGAAGCCCAAGCGCGCGTAGTAGGGCGCGTTCCAGGGCACGTCGGCGAAGGTGGTGAGGGTGAGCGCGGGTATCCCGTCGGCGGCGGCCCTGGCCGCCAGCTCGTCGAGGAGGGCGCGGCCGATACCGCGGCGCGCGCTGTCGGGGTGCACGGAGAGCTGCTCCACGTGCAGGCAGCCGTCGACGGGTTCGGTCAGCGCGTAGGCGACGGGCAAGCTCCCGGGCGCCGGGGTGGCGACCCACAGGCCGCCGGAGCGCGCGTAACTCTCCAGCGACTCCAGCGTGGGCGGCTCGTCGTCGGCGATCTCGTCCATGCCGATGTCGCGGAACCAGCGCCCCGCCGCCCGTTCGATCTCCTGGAGTACGCCGAGTTCGCGGGCGCGTCCCGCTTCGATCCGCATGGTTTCATCCTCCCAGCGCACCGATCGGATCGTCGAGAACGGGCTGCCAGGCCAGTTCGGCCGCGCCGACCAGCGAGCTGTGCTCCAACGCGCTGGGCAGGACGGGCACGCTGCCGCTGCGGCCCCACAGGCTGCGGTCGGCGACGACGCCGCGCAGGCGCTCGCCGTCGGCTTCCACCAGGGCGCGGTGCAGCCCGGCCAGCACGATCCGGTCGGGGTTGAGGATGTTGACCAGCCCCGCGAGTCCGAGGCCGAGCCGGTCGATGAGCCGCCCCGCCGCCGCGCGGACCCGGGTGTCGGTGGCGTACGCGGTGCGGATCAGCTCACCGGCCTGGGCCAGCAGCGAGTCGCGGTCGGACGGTGTGCGTCCGGCGGCGGAGAAGAGGGCGGCCGGGTCGGTCTCCACGTCCAGGCAACCGCGGCTGCCGCAGTGGCAGGGGCGCCCCCCGGGGTCCACGGTCAGGTGGCCGACCTCCAGCGCGAGGCCCGAACTGCCGGTGTGCAGGCGCCCGTCGAGCACCAGGGCGCCGCCCACGCCGTGGTGGCCCGTGCCGACGACGAGCAGGTGCCTGGCTCCGCGCCCCGCGCCGTGCCGGTACTCGGCGAGGGCGGCCACGTTGAGGTCGTTGGCGGCGAAGCCGGTGACCGGTGGGCCGTCCGCGGGGTGGGTGATGCCGGCCTCGGCGAGGCAGGCGCGGAAGGTGTCGCGGACGGGGGCGCCCGCCTGCCAGGCGAGGTGCAGGGGGTTGAGCGCGGTCCCTTCGGGTTCGGCGACGGCGGAGGGCACCGCGAGCCCGGCGCCGACGCAGCGCCGCCCGGTGTCGCGGAGCAACTGGGCGCCCGCCTGGACGACTTCGCTGATGACCTGCGCCGGGTCCGCGTCGACCGTGCCGCAGCCGGGCGCGGTGGCCACCATGCGCCCGCCGAGGCCGACGAGGGCGGCGCGGTAGCCGTCCGCGTGGATCTGGGCGGCCAGCGCCACGGGACCCCGCGGGTTGACGGCCAGCCGGTGGGAGGGGCGGCCCTGGGTGCCGACCGGGGCCGTGGGGTGGGGGTCGACGGTGATGAACCCGAGGGTTTCGAGTTCGTTCGCGACGGCTCCCGCTGTCGCCCGGGTCACGCCGAGTTCGGCGGTGAGCACCGCGCGGGTGGGCGCCTGCCCGGTGTGGACCAGCTCCAGCGCGGGTCCGAGCGCCGAACGCCCTCGCTCCAGCCTTGTTGTACGCGTCTGGGTCACGCCTCTATTCTCTCTTTGTGCCGACACTGAACAAAATACGGTCGGCGCTCGCCGGTGCAACGGGGCACCGCGGTCGTCCATCCGCCGCCTCCCCTCGCCCGGACCTGCGCCGCTTCCGCATCACCCTGACAGTCTTCTTCGCTCTCGACGGCTTCCTCTTCGCCGGTTGGGTCGTCCGCATCCCCGCCGTCAAGGCCCAGACCGGCGCGTCGTCCAGCGCGCTCGGCCTCGCCCTGCTCGGCGTCTCCGCGGGCGCCGTGGCCACCATGATGCTCACCGGAAGGCTCTGCTCGCGCCTGGGCAGCCAACCCGTCGTGCTGGCCTGCGGGCTGCTGCTGCCGCTGAGCGTCGCCCTCCCGCCGCTCACCCGCTCGGCGCTCGCCCTCGGCCTGGTGCTGCTCGTCTTCGGCGCCGCGTACGGAGGCATGAGCGTCGCGCTCAACAGCGCGGCCGTCGACCTGATCGCCGCCCTGCGGCGCCCCGTGATGCCCGGCTTCCACGCCGCGTTCAGTCTCGGCGGGATGCTCGGCGCAGGCCTGGGCGGTCTGGTCGCGGGACGGCTGAGCCCCACCCGGCACCTGCTGCTGCTCGCCGCCGCAGGGCTGCTCCTCGCCCTCCTGTTCGCCCGGCCGCTGCTGCGCTTCGGCCTTGAGCCCGCACGGCGCGAGCGGGACGGAGCCGAGGCGGCGGGCGGCGGCCCACGGGCGGCCGGGCGCGCGCGGTGGCTGGTCGCCGTCCTGGGACTGATCGCCCTGTGCACGGCGTACGGCGAGGGGGCGCTGGCCGACTGGAGCGCCCTGCACCTGGCCGACGACCTGTCAGCGGGCGCCGGGCTGGCCGCCGCCGGGTACTCGGTGTTCGCCGGGGCGATGACGCTGGGGCGGCTGTCGGGGACACCCCTGGTCGAACGGCTCGGTCCGGACCGGGTGTTGATCGCGGGCGGCGCGCTGGGGTGCTGCGGCATGCTGCTGGGCTCCCTGGCACCGTCGGTGTGGCTCGCCCTGGCCGGGTTCGTGCTCACCGGTCTCGGCCTCGCGAACGTCTTCCCCATCGCCATCGGGCGCGCCGGCGACCTCGCGGGGCCCGGCGGTGTCGCCGCCGCCTCCACCTTCGGCTACGGCGGCATCCTGGTCGGGCCTGTGGCCATCGGCTTCCTGGCGGACTGGTTCTCGCTCCGGACGGCGCTGCTGACGGTGGCGGTGCTGGCCGCGTTCGCCTCCCTCACGGCGTGGGCGACGCGGCGGGCGGTGCTGCCGCGCGGCTGACCGCCGACCGCGCCCGCTCGGAGGCGGCATGGCCAGAATGGCGCCGACCGCGCCCGGTCGCAGGCGGCGTGGCCAGAATCTTGCGCTCATCGTCCCTCTGGCCAGTGTTGTGCGCACTCACCGGCCAGCACAGTGGTCACCATGAACGAGACCTGGACACTGGACCGCACCTACGAGAGCCCTGCCGGCACCGTGCGCTGGGCCGCGCTCGGCGACCCGGCACTGCCGCCCGTCGTCCTGCTGCACGGCACCCCGTGGTCCTCCTTCGTGTGGCGGCACGCCGCCCGCACGCTGGCCGAGAACCACCACGTGTTCGTCTGGGACATGCCCGGTTACGGCACCTCGGCCAAGTACGAGGGCCAGGACGTCTCGCTGGACGCGCAGGGCCGGCTGTTCGCCGCACTCCTGGAACACTGGGAGCTGGAGCGCCCCGCCGTGGTGGGGCACGACTTCGGAGGCGCCGTCGCCCTGCGGGCCCACCTGCTGCACGGCGCGCGTTTCGCGCGGCTCGCGCTGGTGGACGCGACGGCACTCGCTCCCTGGAACACAGGGGCCTACCACCTGATGGGTCGGCATGCCGAGGTGTTCGAGCAGCTACCGCCCCGCCTGCACGCGGCGCTGGTGCGGGAGTACGTCTCCACGGTCGGCGGCCCCGGACTGCCTCACGAGGTCGTGGAGGGGCTGGCCGCGCCCTGGCTCGACGAGGCGGGACAGGCCGGCCTCTACCGGCAGATGGCCCAGAACGACCGGCGCTGGACCGACGAGATCGAGGAGCGTTACGGCGACCTCGCTCTGCCCGTCCTCGTCTGCTGGGGCGCCGAGGACGCCTGGCTCCCCGTCGAGCATGCGCACCGGCTGGCCGACGTCATCCCCGGGGCCCGGCTCCGGCTGTTGGAAGGTGCCGGCCACCTCGTCCAGGAGGACGCACCCGCCGAACTGGCGGCGGCACTGAGCGAGTTCCTGCGAGAGGGTCGAGCAGAGCGGGAAGAGGGCGGCCACGGCACCGTGATTACCAATGAGTAACGCACGTGGTAGCTTCGCCGCCATGGCAGACGTGCTCCGCACACCCGGCGGCCTGCGGCGGGCCCTGAACTGGTATCCGCCCTACCGTTTCACGGGCGTCCGCGTACTGGAGATGGCCGACGACTGGAGCAGCGCCCGGGTGCGGCTGCGCCTGACCCGGTTCAACCGCAACTACTTCGGCACCCAGTTCGGCGGCTCCCTCTACTCGATGAGCGACCCCTTCTTCTGCCTGCTGGCGGTCAACCGGCTGGGGCGGGGCTACGTGGTGTGGGACAAGGCGGCCGAGATCGAGTTCGTCTCCCCTGGGCGGGGCGACGTCTACGCCGACTTCAAGCTGACCGAGGACCGCATGGAGGAGATCCGCGCAGCCACGGCGGACGGCTCCAAGGCGCTGCCGTGGTTCGAGTCCACGGTCACGGCCGCGGACGGTACCGTCGTCGCGCGCGTCCGCAAACAGCTCTACGTGCGCCGCAAGCGGGACGCGTGACCGCCTCCCGCCCGGGGTGGGCTCAGCCCAGCCAGCCCGGGCGCACCAGTCCCGACTCGTAGGCGAGGACGACAAGTTGTGCGCGGTCGCGGGCGCCCAGCTTGACCATCGTGCGGCTCACGTGGGTCTTGGCCGTCAGCGGAGAGACGACCAGCCGGCGGGCGATCTCCTCGTTGGAAAGGCCCAGGCCCACCAGTGCCATCACCTCCCGTTCCCGCTCGGTGAGCCGGGCCAGCCCCTCGGCCGCGGCGGGCTGCTTGGAGCGGGCGGCGAACTCCTCGATCAGGCGCCGGGTGACGCTGGGCGAGAGCAGCGCGTCCCCGTCGACGACCGCGCGCACCGCGCGCACCAGCTCGTCGGGTTCGGTGTCCTTGACGAGGAACCCCGAGGCCCCGGAGCGCAGCGCCTCGAAGACGTACTCGTCCAGCTCGAACGTGGTCAGCATGACGACCTTGACCGCTGCGAAGTCCGGGTCGCCGGTGAGGCGTCGGGTCGCGGCCAGACCGTCGAGCACGGGCATCCGGATGTCCATCAGCACCAGGTCGGGGGCCGTCTGACGGACCAGCGCGACCGCCTCCTGGCCGTCGGCCGCCTCGCCCGCGACCTCGATGTCGGGCTGCGCGTCCAGCAGCGCCCGGAAACCGGCGCGGACGAGGATCTGGTCGTCGGCGAGAAGGACGCGGATCACGGTGTCTCCCTGTGTTCTCCGGTGCGGCAGGGCGGTCACTGTAGCGGCGCGCCGCCCTCTTCCGGCGGCAGCGGGATCGTGGCCAGTACGCGGAAGCCGCCGCCGGGGCGCGGGCCCGCCTCGACGGTGCCGCCGAACGCCGCCGCCCGCTCCCGCATGCCCACCAGCCCGTTGCCGCCGCCGGTCGGTCCTGTGCCGGTCGCCGGCCCCTCGTCGTCGACGAGCAGCTCCATGGCGACCGCGCCGTAGCGGATCCGCACGAGCGCGGTGCGGGAACCCGAGTGGCGCACCACGTTGGTGAGGGCTTCCTGGACGACGCGGAACGCCGCCAGGTCGGCGCCCGGCGGCAGCGGTACGGGCGCACCCTCCGTCTCGGTGGTGACCCGGAGTCCGACGCTCGCGGCCTGCTCGGACAGCTCGGCCAGCCGGTCCAGCCCGGGTGCGGGGGCGCGGGGCGCGTCACCCGGCGCACGGAGCGTGTCCAGCACCTGGCGCACCTCGCCCAGCGCCTCCTTGCTCGCGGTCTTGATGGTGGTGAGCGCGGTGCGTGCCTGCGCCGGGTCGGAGTCGAGGAGGGCGAGGCCGACCCCTGCCTGGACGTTGATGACGGAGATGCTGTGGGCCAGCACGTCGTGCAACTCGCGGGCGATGCGCAGCCGCTCCTCGTCAGCCCGCCGCCGCTCCGCCTCTGCGGTCTCGCGCTGCCTGCGCTCCCGCTCGGCGCGGCGCACCCGGGCCAGCTCGCCCGCCGTGCACAGCGCCACCATCCACACCAGCATGAACAGGTCCGTGCCCCAGGAGCCCGGCGGATCGCCGCCGGGCGGCAGCAGCCGGTGGAAGGCGTGGGCCACCAGCAGGTTGCCCAGCCAGAGCATGCCGAGGGCGGACCAGGTCGCGTACCGATACCCCGCCACGAGCGCGGCGAAGCCCGCGACGACGACGCCGAGCAGGACGGGCCCGTAGGGGTAGCCGGCCGCCAGATACGCCAGCGTCACCGCCGACGTCCCGAACAGCGCCGTTCGCGGGAGGCGGTACCGGGCCAGCAGCAGCAGCGGCCCCAGCGTCAGCAGGAGGCGTGCCGCCCCGTCCGGACCGACCGCCTCGGCGGCCCGCTCGTTGTGTGCGGCGAAACCCGTGCCGGCCTGCTGGAGCACGAAGACGGCGGCCGACGTGGCCCACGGAACGCGCCGCCGCCCCCGAAGCGGCGGCGCGGGGATCCACCCCGGCCGACGACGCCACCGGGGCCGCGCCGGTCCTGTGCCCGCCACCGGGGCGGCGGCGCCGGCGCCGGGAGCGGCGGAGGGGGAAGGAGTGCTGACCACGCCTCTCACGCTAGACGCGCCTCGTACGGCGCGTCGTCAGCCGGGCGCGGTGCTCGCGGCTACTCCCCCGGGAGTACGGGAACGGGCGGTCGCACGGAGCCACCCGACCGGGAAACGGGCGGTCGCACGGAGCCACCCGGCCGGAGAGCGCGCGGTCGCGGCGGAGCCGTCCGGCGGGAGGTGCGGTGCGCTCGGGGGCCGCGTCAGGCCGAGCGGCGTCGCGTCGACTCGCCACCGGGCTCGTCGCGGCCCGCGGAAGGACGCTCGTCGGTGGCCTCCGCGCGGTCGCCCGGCTCCGCGTCCCCGTGCACGGCGCCGTCGGCGCTCTCCCGCGCGTCCTCGACGGCGGCGGAGCCGCCGCGTGCGGCTTCCCTGCGGTCGAACGTGTCGAGCACACGGCGGGCGAGGGGGTGCACCCGGACGACCTCGGCGAGCGAGGTGGCGCCGCGAGTGAAGCGGGCGAAGACGTTCCAGGCGGGCCTGAAGCCGGTGAGAGCCGCGTGGAAGAGGCCGGGGCGGCGGGCGAAGATCTGCAGCAACCGCCGTCCCACGCCCATCTCGACGCCGAGCCCCGCCTTGACGGCGAAGGCGTAGTTGAGGGCCTGCCGGCGCGCGTCCACCGCGTCGTGCGCCTCGGCGATGCGTACGGCCCACTCCCCCGCCAGGCGTCCGGAGCGCAGGGCGAAGGAGATGCCCTCGCGGGTCCAGGGCTCCAGCAGACCGGCGGCGTCACCGGCGACGAGGACCCGGCCGCGGGAGAGCGGCGAGTCGTCGGCACGGCAGCGGGTCAGGTGTCCCGAGGAGACGCGGGGTTCGAATCCGGCCAGGCCCAGGCGGCCGACGAAGTCGTCCAGATAGCGCTTGGTGGCCGCGCCGTCGCCGCGCGCGGAGATGACGCCGACGGTGAGCGTGTCGCCCTTGGGGAAGACCCAGCCGTAACTGCCGGGGAGCGGGCCCCAGTCCACCAGCACGCGCCCCGCCCAGTCCTCCGCGACACTGGCGGGGACGGGGATCTCGGCTTCCAGCCCGAGGTCGACCTGGTCCATCTTGACGCCGACGTGGGCGCCTATCCGGCTCGCGCTGCCGTCCGCGCCGATCACGGCCCTGGCCAGGACCGGCTCCTCCTCGCCCGCCAGCACGACGGCGACCGTGCGGCGGTCGGGCACGGCGGGCCCGTGCTGCTCGACACGGGAGACGGCGACACCGGTGCGCACCTCGGCGCCGGCCTTGACGGCGGCCTCGACCAGGGCGTTGTCGAACTCCGGCCGGTTGACCAGGCCGAAGAGCATGCTGCGGGCGCGCCGGGTGCGGGCGAGCTTGCCGTTCAAGGTGAAGGTCACCGCGTGCACGCGGTCGCGCAACGGGAGGTCGAAGCCGGGCGGGAGCGAGTCCCTGGAGGGGCCGATGATGCCGCCGCCGCACGTCTTGTAGCGGGGCAGCTCGGCCTTCTCCACGAGCAGCACCTTGCGGCCGGCGACGGCCGCCGCGTACGCGGCCGAGGCCCCGGCTGGCCCGGCGCCGACCACGACGACGTCCCAGACGGGGCGGTCCTGCCACCGGTCCCCCGCAGGCTCGACGTCCTCGTTCCCGGCTGCGTTCTCGCTGCTCACGATGTGCTGTGCTCCCGGTTGACCTCTGCTGACGGTATGGCCCACCGCATCCTACGGGGCGGGTCACGTGCGATACACATGTGTCCGTACACGTGTGCCAACGTCGCGCCCACAAGGAGCGTTCCCATGCCGCAGCCCCCGTCAGAACCGACGGCCACGCCCGCAGCAGCCCCCACGTCCGCCGGGTCAGGCCCGGCCCCCTCCGCCGCGGGGGTCGCGGCCACCGTCGCCTCGCTGATGCCGCGCGCCAAGGCGGAGCTCGGCGAGCTGGTGGCCTTCCGCTCGGTCGCGGACCCCGAGCAGTTCCCGGTGAGCGAGTGCGAGGGGGCCGCCAGGTGGATCGCCGACGCGCTGCGCGCGGAGGGCTTCCGGGACGTGGCGGCGCTGGACACACCGGACGGCACCCAGTCGGTCTACGGCCACCTGCCCGGCCCGGCGGGTGCACCGACGGTGCTGCTGTACGCGCACTACGACGTCCAGCCGCCGCTGGACGAGGCCGCCTGGCGCACCCCGCCGTTCGAGCTGACCGACGGCGCGGACGGCCGGTGGTACGGCAGGGGCGCGGCCGACTGCAAGGGCGGCTTCCTCATGCACCTGCTCGCCCTGCGGGCCGTGCGGGAGAACGGCGGGCTGCCCGTCTCGGTCAAGATGATCGTGGAGGGCTCCGAGGAGCAGGGCACCGGCGGCCTGGAGCAGTACGCACGGGCGCACCCCGAGCTGCTGGCCGCGGACGCCATCGTCATCGGGGACGCGGGCAACTTCCGCTGCGGGGTGCCGACCGTCACCGCGACGCTGCGCGGCATGACGCTGCTGCGGGTCCAGGTCGACACGCTCGAAGGCAACCTGCACTCGGGCCTGTTCGGCGGTGCGGCACCGGACGCGCTGGCCGCGCTGCTGCGCACGCTCGACTCCCTGCGGGACGCCGAGGGCAACACCGTCGTCGACGGCCTCGGCGCGGACGCGCGCTGGGAGGGCATGCCGTACCCGGAGGAGGACTTCCGGCGGGACGCCAAGGTGCTCGACGGGGTCGGCCTGCTCGGCGGCGGCGCGGTCGCCGACCGGCTGTGGGCACGTCCGGCCGTGACCGTGCTGGGCATCGACTGCCCGCCGGTCGTGGGCGCCACCCCCTCGGTGCACGCGTCCGCGCGCGCCCTGGTCTCGCTGCGGATCCCGCCGGGCACCGACGTCGAGAAGGCCATCGAGCTGCTGGTCGCGCACGTGGAGTCGCACGTGCCGTGGCAGGCGCGGGTGACCACCGAAGTGATCGGCCAGGGGCAGCCGTTCAGCGCCGACACCTCCAGCCCGGCGTACACCGCGATGGCCACGGCGCTGCGCGAGGCGTACGACGGGCTGGAGATGCAGGTCTCCGGAATGGGCGGCTCGATCCCGCTGTGCAACGCGCTGGACGCCCTCTACCCGGACGCCGAGATCCTCCTGATCGGGCTGAGCGAGCCCGAGGCGCAGATCCACGCGGTGAACGAGAGCGTGGACCCGCGCGAGCTGGAGCGGATGGCGGTGGCCGAGGCGCTCTTCCTGCACGGATACGCCCAGCAGAAGAGCGCCTGACCCCATCCGGAACGCCTGCCCTGGGGGTGCGTCAGCGCAGCAGATTGCCGCAGCCGGTCGGGACGCCGCCCTCGAGGTAGAGGGGGTGTCCCGCCCTGCGGGCCCGCAGGGCGCAGCGCAGCCGCTCCAGGCGGTGGGGAGGGAGGAGCGCCGCGGCCTCGCCCTCGGTCACGAAGCGCCAACCGCGGAGTTCGGCGCCGGGCAGCAGGAGCGCGGTGGCGTCCTCGGCCGCGAGCCGTCCCCCGTCGAAGAGCAGCCGCATCCCGCCGAACGCCGGCGGCTGCGGCGGCTCCCAGTCGACGACCAGCAGCGAGGGCTGCGCCGGCAACCGCAGTCCCAACTCCTCGCAGACCTCGCGGACGCCCGCGGTGCTGGGCGCCTCACCGCGCTCGACCACGCCACCGGGGAACTCCCAGCCGGGCTTGTAGGTGGGATCGACGAGGAGCACCCGGTCGCGGTCGTCGAACAGCAGCACCCCCGCGGCGACCGTCTCGGCTGTCGGCTCGGGGGTCTGCACGATGTCCGTGGCGCCCGCTCCGGCGCCGATCGCCTCGGCGAGGCGCTCCGCCGTGTGCCGGGGGGTGAGGCCGCTGGTGTCGAGCGTGTGCGCCTCGGCGGTGATCCACGGCAGGGCCGCCCGGTACGAGGACAGGTGTGCCAGGCACCAGGCGCGGGTGGAGCCGCCGTCGTCGGCGGCGCGGGTGTCGATGCGCTCGCGCAGTACCGGTTCGTCGGCGTGCAGCAGCAGGTGTTGTACGGGGATCCGGCGGGCGGCGAGCGCGCCGAAGATCTCGTCGCGGTACTCGCGCCGCAGCAGCGTCATCGGAGTGATCAGCGGTCCTTGGACCTCCGTCAGCAAGGCGGCGGCCGTGTCCACCACGAGCCGCCGCCATGAGTGCAGGTCCTGGAAATCGGCTATCTGTCCGAGGCGTTCCTTGGGCAGCATCCAGCGCAGTGAGGCGCCGATGACTTCGGGGTCGTAGAGCGTGCTGCCGGGAAGCAGGTCCAGCAGTTCGTTCGCCGCGGTGGTCTTGCCCGCGCCGAACGCGCCGTTCAGCCAGACGATCACGGTGTTCCCCCCTCATCCGTCGTCCCCGTTCAGTTGCCCGCATCACCCGGTGGGGGAAACGCGCCGGGGCGGCTCTCCCGGCGCCCGGAGAGGCACGGCGCCTGCGCCCCGGCGCGTACGGCGGGGCGCGCGCGTCCCCGCGCGGGAGGGCTGAACGACAGACAGGGGGAGGAACGGCCGCCGGAGGCCCGGACGGCGCCGGCGGGGGTCCCGAAGGACGAGGCGGTCCGCCCCCGGAGCCGGGATCAGCGGGGCGACCAGCGGGGGTCGCGGCCGGTGGCGGCGAGCACCTTCTCGAAGGAGGTGGCGTCGGACGGTACGGAAACCTCCTCGCCGTAGACGCCCGCCTTGCGCGCCATGGGCGCCATGTCCTCGACGGCGGGCTGCACCTCGTCCAGTACCGCCTGGTCGGGCCGGTAGTCCTGGCCGGTGGCGCGGGCCAGGTCCCAGCCGTGGACGAGCAGATCGCCGAGCACCATCTGGGCCACGGTGGGCTGCGGAATGCCCATGCCCGGAGAGACGCCCTCCAGCGCGTCGGGCGCCGACCACGCGGTGACCAGTTTGCCGGTCTCCGCACCGAAGCGGGTACGCCAGTCGCCCTCCAGGTAGTCGGGGGTGGTGGTGAAGTCGGCGGCCTCCCGGGCGGCGAGCGCCTGGAAGCCGACGACGACGTGGAAGAGGTGGTTGAGCAGCGCCCGCACGTCGTACTCCGCGCAGGGCGTGGGGAGCGTGAGCTGCTCGTCGGTGATACCGCGCACGACGGGGTCCGTGGCGCGGGCAGCGCCGTCCAGGAGAGGGGAGAGTCCGTTGGCCATGCCGGCACGCTAGGCCCCGGCCGCGGGCCGGGGCTTGAAGAAACGCGACATGGCCGGGCATAGGATCGCCGCCATGGCAGGTGAGGACAGTGCGCAGGCGTCGGACGAGGACCGCACGCGCGCTGCCCGGGGGCACACCGGAGAACCGCGCAGGGACACGCGAGGCATCGTGCAGGCGCCGTCGCTGCTGGCGCGGGTCAACTTCCGGCGCAGACCGGCGGCCGAGCCGCTGCGCCGCTGGGTGGAGCACTACTGGCTGATCGACTGGGACCTGGCGGAGCCATACGTCTCACAGGTCGTCCCGCACCCGTGCGTCAACCTCGTCTTCGAGCGGCGCGGTCCCGCGGATGTCGCCGTCGCGAGCGGGCTGGTGGCGGGGGTCTCCACGGACCTGTTCACCACGAAGCTGGCGGACTTGGGACGTGTGTGCGGAGTCCAGTTCCGCCCTGGCGGCTTCCGCCCCTTCCTGGCGCCGCCCCGCCCTCTCACGGCCCTGAGAGGCAGGCAGCTGACGCTGCGCGACGCGTTCGGCGGCGGAGGAGCGCTGCGTGAGGACGCGCCTGCCCGTGTCCTACGGCCGGACGCGGAGGACCGGAGAGTGGCCGCACTCGACGCCTTCCTGCTCTCCCTCTCCCCTCGCACCGATCCGGCCGCCGAGCAGGCCATGGCGCTGGCCGACCGGATCCGCACGGACCGCTCCGTCCTGCGCGTCGAACGCCTGGCCGCCGACGAGGGCGTGTCCGTGCGCACCCTGCAACGGCTCTTCGCCACGTACGTCGGCGTCAGCCCGAAGTGGGCGATCCTGCGCTACCGCGTCCACGAGGCGATGGAGCGCGCCACCGCCCAGCCCGCGACGGACTGGGCCCAGCTGGCCGGCGAGCTGGGCTACAGCGACCAGGCCCACCTGGTCCGCGACTTCACCACCGCTGTGGGGGTCACGCCGACCGCGTACGCCCGGGCCGTGGAGACCCCGCCCCGCCCGGTCTCCGCCGCCGAGGCGTGACGGCGGCACCAGGCGTGCGGGGCGCCGCCGCCCGTGGCGGCCCGGCCGAGTGCGGGCCCCGCCCCCCTGGTGACGGTGGGGATGCCGGGCGCCGCGCCCCTGGTGACGGTCCGGACGTGTGCCGGGCGCGCTCGGTGGTTACCCGCCGAGCTGTGGTGCTCGCCGCAGGCGGTCCCACACCGTGAACAGGCGGCGCCCGCTCCCGCGACGAGCGGACGCCGGACCACCGGAATCCGTCGCACCCGAGGAGGCCGGAACCCATGTCAGCACACCAGTCCGACGCTCTGCCGCTGCCCGACTACGATCAGCTGCCGGCGGGGACCGTGGAGCACAGGATCAGGTCGCTGGGAAGCGACGACGTGCGGCGGCTCGTGGAGTACGAGCAGGCACACGCCGACCGGCCGCAGGTGAAGGAGATCCTGGCCGCCCGCCTGGAGCAGCTCGACGCGGGCGCGGAGCCCTCGCAGGGTGACGCCCGTGCCGGGGGCCCCGACATCCCCGCCGGCACCTCGGGCGGCTCCCCGGTCTCCCCTGCCGGCGCGGCCGAGCCGGAGGAACCGCTGCGCCACGGCAAGCACGAGATGTGAGGCCACGGCCGGCACGAGAGGTGAGCGGGCTCTGGAAGCACGCTCGCCGACCTGACCCGTGCGCGGCGGCGCCCCTTTCCCGAGGGGCGCCGCCGTGGCGCGCAGCGGCCCCCGCGCCAGTGCGTCCCTCCCCCGGCATCGGCCGCGGGCCGTGGGAACGGGTGGGGTGGTCCTGGCCGCGGCGGGCTCCCGCCTCACCGACGGCGCCGCGAAAACCCTTCGCGGGCGGGGGCCGCCCACTGCTACGTTCCCCGAGGCCGTGCCAGAGAGCGAGGAGGTGGTACCCGTGAACGCAGTATTGCCATGGGTGCTCCCCTCCGGGGTCACGGTCGGGCGATAGGCAGGTCGTCCGGGAGCGCCGTTCCAGTGCACTCCCGAAAGGCACGACCATGCAGATCACTTCCGCGCGACGCCTCGACGACGGCGTCCTCGAGCGCGCGTTCACTCTCCAGGAGATTCCCGGCATCCTGTGGACGCCTGAAGCCGCGTCCGCTTCCGCGCCAGTGCCACTCGTCCTGCTCGGCCACCCCACGCTCGGGCTGCGCACGATGTACCCCCGGCTGGTGGCCCGGGCCCGGCACTGCGCGGCGGAAGGCTTCGCCACAGCCACCATCGAGCTCCCCGGAAGCGGCGACCGGCCCGGTTGGCCCGCGCTCGACCGGGCCCGCGCCGATCTGCGCCGGGCGATGCAGGCCGGCGAGCCGGTCAGCGACGAGACCGTCGACGCCCTCATCCTCCCGCTGGTCGACAAGGCGGTGCCGGAATGGCAGGTCGCGCTGGACGCCTTCCTGTCGCTGCCCGAGATCGGCGGTCCGGTCGGCTACTCGGGGGGAGTGATCTCAGTCGGGATCCGGCTGGCGGTGGTCGAGCCACGCATCACGGCCGCCGGTCTGTTCGCGGGGAGTCTCGTGCCTCGCGCCATGTTCGAGGAAGCCCGGCAGGTCACTGTTCCGCTGCATGTCCTGCTGCAATGGGACGACGAAGGCAACGACCGGCAGGCGGCGCTGGACCTGTTCGACGCCTTCGGTTCGGCAGAGAAGTCCCTGCACGCCAACATGGGCGGCCACACCGGCGTCCCGCAGTTCGCGGGGGACGTCGCGGCCCAGTTCTTCACACGGCACCTGAAGGGGGCCCGGGCCGCCGGGTCGGCAGCAGACGGCAGTTGACGCCGGCGGCACACCGCTCGTCGAGGCAAGGCTCCGGCCCGCTCTGACGCGTCACCGTGTGCGATTGCTGTGGCTGTGCCGGCCGAGTCCGACCGCGCCACCTGGCCGGCACAGCTCAGAAGTCGTACGGCTTCTCGGTGTTCCAGTTCAGCACGTCGGCCTCGTTCCAGCTGAACTGCGGCTTCTGGCCCTTGGAGTCGATGGAGTAGAAGGGGCCGAGGTCACCGTCCGCGCCGCGCAGCGCGATGGCGAACGCGTCCGCCGTGTGGTTCTTCGAACCGTAGTCGAACAGGTTCACCGCGCTGTATGCCTTGTCTCCGGGCTGGAGCATGACGGGCTCGCCGCTGCTCGGGGCGTCCTTCTGCGCGTGCGGCAGTGCGGCGCCGTCGACGTCCCCGCCGAGCTTCACGGCCGGATACGAGGTGACCCAGCATGGCTTGCTGCCCTCGTTCGACGCGGTGAGCAGCAGGTGGTCGCCCTCCTGGCCCGCGAACCGGTGCACAGCGGTGACCAGCATCTCGTCCCCGCGGCACTGCTGGGTGCCAGAGGTCGTGCCCTGGCCTGCGGCCTTGTCCGTTCCACCCCCGGAGGCCGCTGAGCGCTCCCCCTTCTCGCTGTCGTCACCGCTGTGGGGCTCCGCACTGTCCTCGCCGCCGGACGCGGGCCGGTCCTGCGCCGTATCGGCGGCGCGGTCGGCGCTCGCGGCCTCCGCACCGTCATCGGCACCGTCGCAGGCGGTCAGGCCCAACGCCAGTGCGGCGGTGACGGCGGCCAGCGTGGCGGCACGGGCGGTGCGGCGGGCGCGGTGCGTGGTCATGTTGAAGCTCCCCATGGTCTGTCAGGACGCGGCGCCTCCGCCTGATCCCGCGGGGCGAGCGACCGCATCGGCTGTGTCGCTGTACCCGGTGAGATGGCGCCGGGGCGGACGTTGTTCTCGTGGGTCCGTCCGGATTCGGTAACAAGGCACCCGGGGCGCACGCGTCGGGTGCGCACGCCGTACCTGCAGGCGGCTTCGTGCGGCAGGCCGGTTGCGCAGCAGAGCCGGCGCGCCGCGCCCGCGACCCGTCCGACGTCGACGGCTCTGTGTGGCGCCCCGCCGGGCGCCACCGCGCTGCATCACGCGGCCCCTGCGCCGATCAGTTTCCGCGCCTCGGCGGCTGCGCCCACGAGCCCGGCGTCCGTGCCGGTGGTGGCCGGGACGATCTCCAGTCCGCGCACGTAGGGCAGGGTCGCGTACCGCTCGAGCTCCTGGCGGAGGGGGGCGAAGAGGACGTCACCCGCGTGGGCGACGCCTCCGCCGATGACCGCGATCTCGATCTCGACGAGGGTGGCGGTGGCGGCGATCGCCGCGGCGAGGGCGCGTGCGGCGCGGCCGTAGGCGGCGCGGGCCGCCGCGTCGCCCGCGCGGGCCGCCGCGGCGACTCCGGCCGCTGTGGCGTCCTGGTCGGGCCCTGGCTGCCAGCCGGAGGTCAGCGCGTGCCGTGCGATGTTGGTGCCGCTCGCGATGGTCTCGACACAGCCGTGCGAGCCGCAGGGACACAGCTCGCCGTCCATGTCGACGCTGATGTGTCCGATGTGCCCGGCGTTGCCGGTGGGACCGGAGTGGAGGGCGCCGTTGAGGATGAGCCCGCCGCCGACACCCGTGGAGACGACCATGCACAGGGCGTCGGCCCGCCCCCGCGCCGCACCCTGCCAGTGTTCGGCCGCCGCGATGGCCGGGCCGTCACCGATCAGGGAGAGCGGGAGCCCGCCCGTGCGTTCGCGGACGTCGGCGACCAGCGGGTGCTCGCGCCAGACGGGGATGTTGACCGGGCTGACGGTGCCCGCCTTCGCGTCCACGGGCCCGGCGCTGCCGATGCCGACGGCACCGACGCGGTCCCACTCGGGGGTGGCTGTCAGCTCGCGCAGGATGTCGTCCACGGCCGCACTCATCCGAGCGGCGCTCTCCTTGGCGGGGGTGGGCCGCTGCGTACGCGCCAGCAGTCTGCCGCCGCTGTCCACCAGGGCACCGGCGATCTTGGTTCCACCGATGTCGAGCGCGGCGACGAGGTCGTTGAGCATGGACAGCTGACTCCTGCGCGTGCGGGGGACGAGCCCGCGAGAACCGCGGGCGGACCGCACAAGTCTTGCCACATCTGACAACGTTGTCCAGTCCTGACCCGCCTCGGGGCTATGCTGCTCGGTGCGCGATCACCGCCCCACCCCGCAGGGCGGCACCCTCCCGACAGGCGACACCCCCCCCCCCCCCCCCCCCCCCCCCCCCCCCCCCCCCCCCCCCCCCCCCCCCCCCCCCCCCCCCCCCCCCCCCCCCCCCCCCCCCCCCCCCCCCCCCCCCCCCCCCCCCCCCCCCCCCCAGCCCGCGAGAACCGCGGGCGGACCGCACAA
>NZ_JASKYT010000003.1:0-65008 GCF_041028275.1 Streptomyces sp. PU-14G | reverse complement strand
CTCTCGCGGCTGGGGGCACCCCCGGCCGGAGGCTGGGGGAGTCAGTCGCCGCTTCCCCCAGGGCTCGGCTTCGCTCGCCCCGGGAGGTGCCCCCACGCAGGGACTCTCCCCCAGCCTTCGGCCGGGGGGCCCCCCCGTCCCTGCGTGGGGGCACCCCCGGCCGGAGGCTGGGGGAGTCAGTCGCCGCTTCCCCCAGGGCTCGGCTTCGCTCGCCCCGGGAGGTGCCCCCACGCAGGGACTCTCCCCCAGCCTTCGGCCGGGGGGACCCCCATCCTCCGCCTTGCGAGAGCACGCACCGGAGCCCGCTCCCTGATCCAGCCAGATCCAAACGAAAGACCCTAGTCCTTGTGGACGTCTCCCGTGCCCGGGTTGGGGGCGGGTTCGAGGTCCGAGCTGCCGGAAGGCGCGACTTCCTGGAGTTCCTTCGCGCCCGCCGCGGGGGTGATGCCGGCCTTGGACCTGCGGCCGCGGCGCTCGATGAACTTCGCCAGCCAGGCCAGCGCGAGGCAGAGGGCGATGTAGATGGCGCCGAAGACGATGACCGTCTGCACGGTCGGGTAGACGCCGCCCACCGGCGTGTTGTTGGCGATCAGGCGGGCCGAGTACAGCAGCTCCGGGTAGAGGATCATGAAGCCGAGGGAGGTGTCCTTCAGCGTCACGACCAGCTGGCTGATGATCGTCGGCAGCATGGACCGCACGGCCTGGGGGAAGAGGATCGAGAGGGTGACCTGGGTTTTGCGCAGGCCCAGGGCGTAGGCCGCCTCCACCTGCCCCTTGGGGACCGCGTTGACCCCGGCGCGCAGCACCTCGGCCTGGACGCAGCCGTTGTAGATCGTCAGACCCAGGACCAGCGCCCACATGGAGGAGATGTCGCCGAGGATGCCGACCCACAGGGCGAAGATCGTGATGAGCAGCGGGATCGACCGGAAGAGGTCGATGAAGACCAGGGCCACCCAGCGGATCGGCTTGTGGTCCGACAGCCGCGCGACGCACAGGATGACGGCGAAGACCAGCGAGAGGACACCCGCCAGTGCGAACACCTTCAGGGTGGACAGCAGGGCGTCCAGGATGTTCTCCCGGATCCCCGCGTAGTTGAAGATGTCCCACAGTTCGCCCGCGAACTGGCCGCGGTTGTAGAGCCGGTAGACGGCCCAGCCGAGCAGCCCCAGCAGGGCGACGCTGCCGATGACGGAGTAGATGACGTTGCGGGCCCGGGCCTTGGGACCGGGGGCGTCGAACAGGACGCTCGCGCTCATCGGGCGACCTCCAGACGGTTCTCCAGCAGCCGGAAGAGGCCGTTGATGGCGTACGTGATGATCAGGTAGCCGATGGTGATCCAGATGAAGATGACGGCGATGTCGTAACCGTCGTTGCTGAGCGTCTTCTGGATGTTGAAGAGGTCCACGTTGTCGAACGCGCCGGCGATCGCGGTGTTCTTGGTGAGGGCGATGAATATGCTGCTCAGCGGCGGTACGACGGTGCGTGTCGCCTGGGGGAGCACCACGATGCGCATGGTCTGGGTGAAGGTCATGCCGATGGCACGGGCGGCCTCGGCCTGGCCCATCGGCACGGTGTTGATGCCGGAGCGGACGGCTTCCGCGACGAAGGACGAGGCGTAGAAGCCGCAGGCGCAGACGGCCAGCACGAAGGAGTTGATGCCGGGGAAGAGAACCTTGGGCACCACGAAGAAGGCGACCAGGAACAGCAGTGTCAGCGGGGTGTTCCGCAACACCGTCACCCACAGCGTGCCGAAGATGCGCAGTGGCGGCACGGGCGAGACCCGGAAGCCCGCGATCACGAGGCCGAGCACCACGGCGAGCACGGCGCTGACGGCGGTGAGCGACAGCGTGCCGAGGAATCCCTCGCGGAACAGCGCCAGGTTGTCGAGCAGTACGTTCATGAGTTCTCCGCGAGGAGTCGCGTAGGTTGCGGCGGCAGGAAAGGCAGGAAAGGCAGGAAAGGCAGGAAAGGCGAGTGGGCGTGAAAGGCGTGAGGTCGGTGACCGGGGTGGGGACGGCGGCGGCCGGGGAGCCGGCCCGCACGCGTGCGGTCACACCGGCGTCCTACGTCACACGGGCGCGCCCCGCCCCGCGCGGCGCCCGCGCCGGGGAGCGAGGCGCGGCACGTCACTTCTCGGTGATCTCGGGCGGCGTCTTGAACTTGGAGCCGGACTTGCCGAGGGTGGCCTCGTACGCCTTCTTGTAGTCGCCGTTGTCCTGGTGGGCCTTGATCGCGTCGGCGACGGCCTTCTGCAGGGCGTCGTCGCCCTTCTTCATGCCGACGCCGTAGGGCTCGTCGGAGAAGGGCTTGCCGACGACCTTGAGCTTGCCGGGGTTCTGCGCGGCGTAGCCCATCAGGATCGCGTCGTCCGTGGTGACGGCGTCGGCCTGACCGTCGATGACCTGCGAGACGCACTCGGAGTACTTGCTCAGCTCGGTGACGTTGGCGCCGTACTTCGGCTGCTTGATGACCTGGAGAGGCGTCGAACCGACGATGGAGCAGACCTTCTTGCCCTTGACGGTCTCCGGCCCCGTGATCTCCTTCTCGTCCTTGCGGACGAGCAGCGAGGCGCCGGCGTGGAAGTACGGTCCCGCGAAGGCGACCTGCTTCTTGCGCTCGTCGTTGATCGTGTAGGTGCCGATCATCAGGTCGACGTCGCCCTTGGAGATGGTCGTCTCCCGCGCGCCGGAGTCGACCGTCTTCCACTCGATCTGCTTCGGCGAGAAGCCCAGGTCGGCGGCGATCATCTTGGCGATCTCGATGTCGAAGCCGGAGTACTTCTTGGTCGACTGGTCCTGGAAACCGAGGTAGGGCTGGTCCGCCTTGGCGCCGATGACGATCTTCCCGCGCTTCTGGGCCTTCTTCAGAACGGGGGAGTCGACCTTGGCGTCCTTGGCGACCTCGTACTTCGGCAGCGCCTTCTCGTTCGTCTGGTCCTTGGGCTTGTCGCCCGCGGAGCCCTCCTTGCCGCCGCACGCGGCGGTGGCGGCGAGCGCCAGGACAGCGGCTGCCGCCGCGGCGGTCTTGTGCAACCTCATAGTGAACATCCCTTGCTTGAACAGTCGATGGCCCAGTGCGCTGCTGCGCTGCTCCATGGCCCTGTGGCCGTCCGGCCCCGTGGTCCTGTGGCTCAGTGGTGCAGGATCTTCGAGAGGAAGTCCTTGGCACGGTCGCTGCGCGGGTTGCTGAAGAACTGGTCCGGGGTGGCCTCTTCCACGATCCGGCCGTCCGCCATGAAGACGACGCGGTTCGCGGCCGAGCGTGCGAAGCCCATCTCGTGGGTGACGACGACCATGGTCATGCCCTCCTGGGCCAGCTGCTGCATGACCTCCAGGACCTCGTTGATCATCTCGGGGTCGAGGGCCGAGGTCGGCTCGTCGAAGAGCATGACCTTCGGGTCCATCGCCAGAGCCCGGGCGATCGCGACGCGCTGCTGCTGTCCGCCGGAGAGCTGCGCGGGGTACTTGTCGGCCTGGTTGCCGACGCCGACCCGGTCGAGCAGCGTGCGGGCCTTCTGCTCGGCCGCCTGCTTGTCCGTCTTGCGGACCTTGGTCTGGCCGAGGGTGACGTTCTCCAGCACCGTCTTGTGCGCGAAGAGGTTGAAGGACTGGAAGACCATGCCCACGTCCGCACGGAGCCTGGCCAGTTCCTTCCCCTCCTGCGGCAGCGGCTTGCCGTCGATCGTGATGCCGCCGGAGTCGACGGTCTCCAGGCGGTTGATGGTGCGGCACAAGGTCGACTTGCCAGAACCCGAGGGGCCGATGACGACGACGACCTCGCCGCGCGCGATGGTCAGGTCGATGTCCTGAAGAACGTGCAACGCACCGAAGTGCTTGTTGACGTTGTCCAGGACGACCAGCTTGTCGGTCGCGGGCTCGGGACCGCGTGCGTCCTTGGTCACCGATACTTCGCTCATCGGCGTTTAGCTCCGTCCTCGTCGGTTGCGAGGACCCTAGTGAGCCGTCTGCGTGACCGTCATTACATCTGAGCTGAAATTGAGCATAACGATCCGGCTGCGACCGGGCTCACTGGGGAAAGGGGACGGTACCGGCTGCGTAACGGATACCTCCGCAGGCCGGAGAGCCCCTTGACTCACCTGCGCCGATGGGAATGGATGCTCTGTCGGAGCAATCGCACAGGAGCGGGGCAAGAGGCAGAGGAGGGCGCCGGGTGAGACTGCTGCTCGTCGAGGACGACGACCGGGTCGCTGCCGCGCTCTCCGCCGTGCTGGCGCGGCACGGCTTCGAGGTGACCCATGTGCGCAGCGGCGCCGAGGCGCTCCAGGAACTGCTGGTGGGCGGCCGGCCGAGCCCCGGTTTCGCCGTCGTCCTGCTCGATCTGGGCCTGCCCGATCAGGACGGTTTCGAGGTGTGCGGGCGCATCCGCCGCAGTAGCACCACCCCGGTGATCATGGTGACGGCGCGTGCCGACGTCCGGTCGCGCATCCACGGCCTCAACCTGGGGGCCGACGACTACGTCGTCAAGCCGTACGACATGGGGGAGTTGCTCGCCCGCATCCACGCCGTCAGCCGCCGCGGGGCCGGCGGGGACGGCGGGGCGCCGTCGGGAGGCGGCACCGCGTCGGGGCCGGACGGTGCGGGCGCGCCCGGCACGATCCGGCTCGGAGCCGTCACCATCGAGCTGCCCACCCGGAAGGTGAGCGTCGAAGGAGCTCTGGTGTCGCTCACCCGCAAGGAGTTCGACCTGCTCGCGCTGCTCGCCCAGCGGCCCGGTGTGGTCTTCCGGAGGGAACAGATCATCAGTGAGGTCTGGCGTACGAGCTGGGAGGGGACGGGACGCACCCTGGAGGTGCACGTCGCCTCGCTGCGTGCCAAGCTGCGGCGGCCCGCGCTCATAGAGACGGTGCGCGGCGTCGGCTACCGCATGGCAGCGCAGGGCGTCTGAGCGGGCCGACCCGGAGACCATCGACAGTGCGCAGCCGCCTCCTCCCTCTTCTGATCATCCTGTTGGCCGGGGTTCTCCTGGCGCTCGGCTTTCCGCTGGCGGCCAGCCAGGCCCAGGCCGAGCAGCAGCGCGTGGTGGTCGACCGGATCGACGACACGGCGCGGTTCGCCTCCCTCGCCCAGTTCGTCACCTCCACCAGCCTGCCCGACGAACGCCGGGCCACCCTCCAGCACGAGTTGGACCGGTACCGGAACCTCTACGGCATCCGCGCCGGCGTCTTCTACCGGGACGGCCGCACGATGGCCGCTTCCCCCCGCGACTGGCGGGTACCTCGCGAGGACGGGACCGGCGGCGAGGGCGGCCGGCCGGAAGGGGCGCGGGCGTACGCCGAGGCGCTGGCCGGGCGCCGCAGCCACGATCCTCCGCAGGTGTGGCCCTGGCAGCGGGACGGGCGGATCGCGGTGGCCTCTCCGGTCATCAGGGACGGCGACGTGGCGGCCGTGGTGCTCACCGACTCGCCCACGGGGCCGATGCGCTCGCGCATACTGCGCGGCTGGCTGGCCATCGCCGTCGGTGAGGCCGCCGCCATGCTGCTGGCGGTCGGCGCGGCGCTGCGGCTGACCGGCTGGGTGCTCAAGCCGGTGCGGACACTCGACCGCGCCACGCACGAGATCGCCACAGGCAAGTTCACCTCGCGCGTCGTCGCGTCGGTCGGCCCGCCCGAACTGCGCCGGCTCGCCCACTCCTTCAACGAGATGGCGGGCAACGTGGAGGGCGCGCTGGAACAGCAGCGCGCCTTCGTCGCCGACGCCTCCCACCAGTTGCGCAACCCCCTCTCCGCGCTTCTCCTGCGCATCGAACTGCTCGCCCTGGAGCTGCCCGAGGGCAACGAGGAGATGGCCTCCGTGCGGGCGGAGGGCAAGCGGCTGGCCCGGGTGCTCGACGACCTGCTGGACCTGGCCTCCGCCGAACACAGCGACGCGTCACACGTCGTGCTGACCGATGTCGCCGAGATCGCCGCCGAGCGGGTCGCCTCCTGGCGGCCCAGCGCCGAACGCAGGGGCGTGCGGCTCACGTCGGCCGGCCAGGCGGCGGCCACCGGGTGGGCGGATCCGGTGGCGCTGTCCAGCGCACTGGACGCGGTCGTCGACAACGCCGTGAAGTTCTCTCCCGACGGCGGATCGGTCACCGTCACCGTCCGCGCGGAGGGCGGCCATGTGACGGTCGAGACGCGGGACTGCGGCCCCGGGCTGACCGACGAGGAGTTGGAGCGGGTGGGTGACCGTTTCTGGCGCAGCGGCCGCCACCAGAACGTCTCCGGGTCGGGCCTGGGCCTGTCCATCACCCGAGCCCTGCTCGCGGGCAGCGGCGCGGGGCTCTCCTTCGCGCACAACTCCCCTGCGGGGCTGCGCGTGCTGATCACCGTTCCGCGGGACGCTCCGGAGGCGGCGGGCCAGGGTCAGGGTTTGGCCGAACGGTAGTAGCGCCGTGCCCCCTCGTGCAGCGGAACGGGGTCGGTGTAGATGGCGGTGCGCAGGTCGACCTTCTGGGCCGCGTGCACCTCGCGCCCTATCTGGTCCCTGCTCCTGATGACCGAGCGCGTGATGCCCTCCGTCAGCGCCGCGTCGGTGCGGTCCGTGGTCACCAGGAGGTTGGCGATCGCCACCGTCTTGACGGACCGGCCGCGCTGCACCGTCGGGTACGCGTCCGGCGCCATCACGGCGGCGCGGTAGTAGCCCGTTCTGCGTCCCTGTTCGTGCAGCCGGGGCAGCAGGTCGCCGAGCTGGACCAGCCGGATGTCCGTCTGCTCCGCCAGCCGCTCGATGGCGCCCGTCGGCAGCCCGCCCGACCAGAAGAACGCATCCAGCTTCCCCTCGGTCAGCAGCGCGGGCATCCGGTCGATGCCCTCTCGCACCGGATGGACGTCGTGCTCCATGTCCAAGCCCGCGGCCTTCAGCAGCCTGCTGGTCACCAGGGACACCCCGGAGCGCTCCTCACCGACGCCGACACGCAGCCCCTTGAGGTCCTTGGCGCTGTTGACCGGTGAGTCCCTGGGCACCACCAGGTGCATGTAGTCGTCGTAGAGCCGGGCGCAGGCCCGGATGCGGGAGGCGTCCTTGCCACCCTCCTGCTGGTAGGTGGCCAGTGCGTCGGAGGCGGTGATGGTGAAGTCCGCCTTGCCCGAGGCGACCCGTGCCACGTTCTGCACCGAGCCCTCACTGTGCTGCAGCGTCAGGTCCACCCGGGGCAGGTCGCGGGCGAGCCGCTGTTTGAAGAGAGTGCCGTAGCGCTCGTACACGCCCGTCCGCACCCCTGTGGCGAAGGTGATCTCGCCACTGGGCGCCGGCGCGCGCGAGGGCATCAGCCACCATGCCAGCAGTCCGCACACCAGAAGGACGGCGGCCGAGCTCCACAGGACACGAGGGCGGCCGGCGGCGAGCCCGTCCGGACCGAACACCGGACGGGAGGCGGTTCGCGGACGCAGGCTGGGCATGGAAGGCGATACTGCCAGTAAGACGCGGGCCAGGGGAGTGGCCGGGCTCACACGCTCCACACGCGGACGGTCGCCTGTCGCGAAGTGCAAATTTCACACTGTCGCTTGCTGAGTGGAACGGCAGAGGCCATAGTGACGGACAGACGACGTGTCACGGCCCCGCCGCGGGCCGGGACCAGCCCGACGGAAGGCGCCCCCAGGTGTACGCCGCCCCCGCTCGCAGGGACCCCGCAGCAGCCTCCTCCACCGCACTCACCGGCGGCTCCGGCAACCCGGCCGTGCCACCCTCAAACTCCGCGGACCCGGGCTGGCAGCTGCGCTTCCCCGCTCGGGAGCAGAACATCGCACGGGCGCGCGCCGCGTTCACCCGGTGGCTGGAGGAGCGGCACGAACCGCCGATACCCGCCGCGACGGCGGACGACGCGGTGCTGCTGCTCTCCGAACTGGCCACCAACGCCGTCGTCCACACCCGCTGCGTCCCCGAGGCCGAACTGGTCTGCTGTGCGGCCCTGGCACCGCGCGGCACACCGACCGCCACGCTGCTCCGCCTCGAGGTCCACGACCCCGCCCGGGGCGGCGAGGAGCCGCAGCTCAAACAGAGCGAGACCGCCGACGAGAGCGGTCGCGGACTGTGCATCGTGGCCGCCCTGGCCAGCGACTGGGGGGTGCGGTCCTCCTCCCTGACCGCGGGCAACGCCGTCTGGGCGACCCTGCGGCTGTCGGGCGAACGCACCCCGGAGTGACCGCGCAGTGATCTGCCTCACAAAGTCCCGGCGGTCGTCGGGAGTGCCTGTCCCACCCGGCCGAGGGCGTCGGTGGGAACGCCTACCCTTGTGGCATGAGCAGTAGCGACCGGAGTCAGACAGCGGACGTCCAGACGGCCGTCCAGGGCGTCCAGGGCGTCCAGGACGTCAAGGGGACGTACGAGGTGCGCACCTTCGGGTGCCAGATGAACGTCCATGACTCCGAGCGGATGGCGGGACTGCTGGAGGGCGCCGGATACGTACGCGCGCCCCAGGACGCGGACGCCGCCGACGTCGTCGTCTTCAACACCTGCGCCGTCCGCGAGAACGCCGACAACAGGCTCTACGGCAACCTCGGCCAACTCGCTCCGAAGAAGGCCGCGCGCCCCGGCATGCAGATCGCAGTCGGCGGCTGCCTTGCCCAGAAGGACCGCGACACCATCGTCAAGAAGGCCCCCTGGGTCGACGTCGTCTTCGGCACCCACAACGTCGGCAAGCTCCCCGTGCTGCTGGAGCGGGCCAGGATGCGCAGCGAAGCGCAGGTGGAGATCGCCGAATCCCTGGAGGCGTTCCCCTCCACGCTGCCCACCCGCCGCGAAAGCGCCTACGCGGCCTGGGTCTCCATCTCGGTGGGCTGCAACAACACCTGCACCTTCTGCATCGTCCCGCAGCTGCGCGGCAAGGAGAAGGACCGCCGCCCCGGCGACATCCTCGCCGAGATCGAGGCACTGGTCGACGAGGGCGTCACCGAGATCACCCTGCTCGGCCAGAACGTCAACGCCTACGGCTCCGACATCGGTGACCGCGAGGCCTTCAGCAAGCTGCTGCGCGCCTGCGGCCGTATCGACGGGCTGGAACGCGTCCGCTTCACCTCGCCGCACCCCCGCGACTTCACCGACGACGTCATCGCGGCCATGGCCGAGACGCCCAACGTGATGCCGCAGCTCCACATGCCGCTGCAGTCCGGCTCCTCGCGCGTCCTGAAGGCGATGCGCCGCTCCTACCGGCAGGAGCGCTTCCTCGGCATCATCGAGAAGGTCCGCGCCGCCATCCCCGAGGCCGCGATCTCCACCGACATCATCGTCGGCTTCCCCGGCGAGACGGAGGAGGACTTCGCCGAGACGCTGCACGTCGTGCGCGAGGCCCGGTTCGCCCAGGCGTTCACCTTCCAGTACAGCAAGCGTCCCGGCACGCCTGCCGCCGACATGGAAGGGCAGATCCCCAAGGAGGTCCTCCAGGAGCGTTACGAACGCCTGGTGGAGCTCCAAGAGGAGATCTCCTGGGCGGAGAACAAGAAGCAGGTCGGCCGCACACTGGAGTTGATGGTCGCCGAGGGCGAGGGGCGCAAGGACGACGCCACCCAGCGGCTGTCGGGCCGCGCGCCCGACAACCGGCTCGTGCACTTCTCCCGGCCGCAGGAACCGGTGCGGCCCGGCGACATGGTGACGGTCGAGATCACCTACGCGGCCCCCCACCACCTGCTGGCCGAGGGCCCCGCCAAGGCGGTGCGCCGCACGCGTGCGGGCGACGCCTGGGAGCGCCGTACCGCAGCCGAGGCCGCCCCCGGGCAGCAGGGCGGCGGCGTGCTGCTCGGCCTGCCCACAGTTGGTGTTCCCGACCCGCTGCCCGCGGCCACCGGCGGTTGCTGCCCGGCCTGAAGCGCGGACCCTGGCCTGAACCGTGGAGCTTGGGCTGAACCGTGGGGCCTGGGCTGAACCGTGGGCCTCTTGGCCTGAACCGTGGGCCCTGGCAGGCGAGATGGTCCGCGTGGCGCGCTGCCGGGCCGTCACCCGCTCACGGGGTTCCCGCACGTGCGGGTGAGTTACGGCCCGGGCTGGGTGGGAAGTGGTGTGCGGGGCACTTAAGCTGCGCGCCATGCTTGTCGCCGCAGCAGTATGCCCCTGCCCCCCGCTTCTCGTACCCGAGATCGCGGGCGGTGCCGCCGCCGAGATGGACGCCGCCCGCGCCGCCTGCTACGACGCCATCGGTGTCCTGGCGGCTGCCCGCCCCGACCAGCTCCACGTGATCGGCCCCGCCGAACAGCCCGGCCGGGGCCCGCACCCCCAGGGTGCCCGCGGCTCGTTCGCCGGGTTCGGCGTCCCCCTCGAAGTGAGCCTGGGCAAGGGGGAGCCCGCCCGGCGTGACCTTCCCCCCTCCCTCGCGGTCGGCGCCTGGCTGCTGGACCGTACGGACTGGACGAGCTGTCCCGTCGAAGGGCTCGGCGTCGGTGAACCCCTGGCGCGCGCCCGCTGCCAGGAGACGGGCCGGGAACTGGCGGCGAGCGCGGACCGTGTCGCTCTCCTCGTCATGGGCGACGGCAGCAACTGCCGCACGCTGAAGGCCCCCGGCTACTTCGACGAGCGCGCCGCCGCATTCGACGCCGAGGCCGCACGGGCCCTGGGCGCCGCCGACACCACGGCGCTGCTCGCCCTGGACGAGGAGCTGGCCTACGACCTCGGAGCAGCCGGACGCTCCTCCTGGCAGACACTCGCCGGTGCCGCACAGGGAGCCGGGCTGGCCGGACGGCTCCTGTACGACGAGGCGCCCTACGGGGTGGGGTATCTCGTCGCCAGCTGGTCGTGATCGACCGCATACCCTGCGCGGCCGGACACCCCATACCCGCCGCGACGCCCGGAAACGGCCGCTACACAGCGCGGCCGGGGGTGCTGTTCACACCCCCGGCCGCGCTGCTGTCGTCACGCTGCGGAAGTCCGTGAGGCCGCTGCGAGGTGCCGACGGGCCGGCATCTCCCGGGACGTCGGAAGGCGGGTTCAGCGGCCTGTGCCGCCGGAGCCGCTGCCGCCGCCGCCCGTCGGGCCGGACCCACTGCCGCCGCCGGTCGGGCCGGATCCGCTGCCGCCGCCGGTCGGGCCGGATCCGCTGCCGCCGCCCGTCGGACCGCCTCCCGAGCTGCCCTGGCCGCCCTGACCGCCCTGGCCGCGCCCTTCGTCGGCCAGCCGCTGTGCGGCGTCCTTGGCCTTCTTGGTGCCGCTGCTGATCTGGCTGCTGTACTTGCCCTTGGTCCTGGAGTCGGCGGCCTTCGCCGCCTTGTCCAGGCCCTGCTGGACCTTGTCGCCATGCTGGCCCAGCATGCCCTTGACCTTGTCCATGAAGCCCATCGCGGTCACCTTCCTGCCATGCCGTGCGGGCGGGGGCCGCACGGTCTACTTGCGGGCGTTGTCCCCGGTCTCGCTGTCGGCGGCCTCGTCGGCGGACTGCTGCTTGGGGATGCCGACGGCCCCCTCGCTCTTCTCGACCCTAGCCGCCGTCCGGCCCTCCCGGGCGTCCGCGGAACCGTCACCACTCGCCTCGGAGCTCTCGGGGGCCGGAGAAGCGGCGTGAGCCGCGCTCTCCTCGGGCGGGCTCTCACGGGAGGCCTCGCCCTCCGCAGCCTGCCGGGTTTCGGCGGCCACCGCGTCCTGTCCCGTCGGCTCGGTCCCGCTCTGCCCGGTCTCCTGCGCTCCACGCTGAGCGAAGGAGACCGCCCCGGTTTCCTCCGCGGGGGTGGCCTCGGGAGTGTCCTGTGTTGACTTGGTGGACGAACGACGGAGAATCTTCGCAAACACGCCCATATCTACTCCAGACCATACTCGTGTGGGCGAAATCCCGCGCCTCGCGGAGCGTCCCATTGCGTCGCCCCAGGGCACCGGTGCGGAAACCGGCTGTCGGAACCTCGCAACGGGCAACGACCCCGAAGGTGCCGCGTCACGTCGCTCGTTCGAGAAGCCGCGACCGGGTTTGCGAGACTTGACGGGTGAACGCCCAAGCCGCCACCCCGCCCACCTCGCCGGTTCCCCCGCGTTGATGACCTCGCCGGTTCCCCCGCAGGACACCCCGCCCGTCGTCGCCGTCGTGGGGCCCACCGCAGCCGGTAAGTCCGACCTGGGGGTCTTCCTCGCCCAGGAGCTGGGTGGCGAGGTCATCAACGCCGACTCGATGCAGCTGTACCGAGGGATGGACATCGGCACCGCGAAGCTGACCCTGCCGGAACGGAAGGGCGTACCGCACCACCTGCTCGACATCTGGGAGGTCACCGAGGCAGCGAGCGTCGCCGAGTACCAGCGGCTGGCCCGCGCCGAGATCGATCGGCTGCACGCCCGGGGGCGGGTGCCCGTGCTGGTCGGCGGTTCGGGCCTGTACGTCCGCGGTGCGCTCGACGCGATGGAGTTCCCCGGCACCGACCCCGGGGTGCGTGCCAGGCTGGAAGCGGAACTGGCCGAGCGGGGCTCCGGCGAGCTCCATGCCCGCCTGGCCGCGGCCGACCCGGAGGCGGCCCGGGTGATCCTGCCCGGCAACGGCCGTCGCATCGTCCGCGCCCTGGAGGTCATCGAGATCACCGGGCGACCGTTCACGGCGAATCTGCCGAGCCATGAGTCCGTCTACGAGACCGTTCAGATAGGCGTCGACGTCGCCAGGCCGGAGCTGGACGAGAGGATCGCCCGCCGCGTGGACCTGATGTGGGAGGCCGGGCTGGTCGACGAGGTGCGGGAGCTGGAGAAGCGGGGGCTGCGGGAGGGGCGCACGGCCCCCCGCGCCCTCGGGTACCAGCAGGTGCTCGCGGCCCTCGCGGGCGAGTACTCCCTCGAGGAGGCGCGCGAGGTCACGGTTCGCGCCACCAAGCGCTTCGCGCGCCGCCAGGATTCCTGGTTTCGCCGCGATCCACGGGTGAACTGGCTCAGTGGTGCGGCGGCCGACAGGCGGGAACTGGCGGGTGCGGCGCTGGCGTTGCTGACGCGCGCGGTTACAGCCTGATCACGTGATGGCATCGGGAAGCCCTGCGCAACCGTCCCGTTACCGCAGGCGTGCCATCATCGTCCATCGTTGGGAACCATAAAACCGGAGTTGGGAGGGCGTGTGGCAATGGAGGCCGGCCCTCGCGACAACTCCTCAGCGGCGGACGCCGGGCCTTCCGCCGACAGCGAGCCGTTCGCTGACACCCCGCAGCCCGGGAGAGAACCGCAGGCAGCCCCCGAGCAGTCGTCCGGACCCGGCACACCGGCCGGTCCTCTCCAGGGGGGCGGCGCCGGCCCCGACCGGGACGCCGGCCCCGACGCCGATCAGGACGACACCGCCGTTGCGGACAGTGTTGCCGACCCGGCGCGTGAGGTGCCCGGGGAGGACCCCGCCGGCCCGCCGGTCGAGCCACACGAACTGCGGCCGCAGCGCAAGCTGCGCCTGTGGCAGCTCGCCCCCATCGTGGTCCTCGGCGCTCTCGGCTCGCTGATGTTCGCGTTCCCGCTGGCTTTCGAGCCGGGCGGCAACTCGGGCGCCGTGGTCTCCATGCTGGGGTTCTTGCTGTGCGGCTGTGCGGCGGGCTGGGGCGTGATGGCGGCCCGCAGGGTGGGGCACACCTGGCCTGGACTCCCGGCGCGCGGCTCGGGCAGACGTCCCGACTGGCGGGTGGTCCTGTGCTACGCGGTGGTGCTGTGCACCCTCGTGGTACTCGCCGTCTGGCGGATCGACCGCCTCCGCCACTGACCGGGCACAGCCGGCCGGTCCGTCGCTGCCTCCGGCATAGCCCGCCTGCCCGCTCTTGCCTCCGGCCCAGACCGCCGGTCCGTCGCTGCCTCCGGCCCAGCCCGCTGCCTGGTCCGACCAGCCTGGCAGACGGCCCGTTCCGACCAGGCCGTCAGGCCGCCTGACCTGCTCAGCTCGCCGGCTCGGCCTCAGCCCGGCGACTCGGCCTCAGCCCGGCGGCTCGGCCTCAGCTCGCCGGCTCGGCCTCGGCCCGGCGGCTCGGCCCGTTCCGCGTTCCGGCCCCGCCTCCCGTACGATCGGCGGTGTGACCAGCGCACCAGGCGTGCCGTTCCTCAAGGGCCACGGCACCGAGAACGACTTCGTGATCATTCCGGACCCGGACGGCGTGCTCGACCTGTCCCCGCAAGCGGTGGCACGGCTGTGCGACCGCAGGGCGGGCATCGGTGCCGACGGCGTGCTGCGCGTCGTCCGCGCGGCGGCGCACCCGGAGGCCAGGTCCATGGCCGAGGACGCCGAGTGGTTCATGGACTACCGCAACAGCGACGGTTCCGTGGCCGAGATGTGCGGCAACGGCGCCAGGGTCTTCGCCCGCTACCTGGAACGTGCGGGGCTGGCCGAGCCCGGTGACGTCGCCATCGCGACCCGCGCCGGTGTGCGCCGGGTCCACATCGCCAAGAACGGCGGCGACATCACGATCGGCATGGGCACCGCCGAGCTGCCCGACGCCCGGAACGGAGCGGACGCCGACGCCCAGTACGGAGCGGACGGCGAGATCACCGTGCACGCCGCCGGGCACACCTGGCCGGCGCGCAAGGTCGGCATGGGCAACCCGCACGCGGTCGCCTTCGTGGCGGACCTGACGGACGCGGGCCGACTGCTGGACGCCCCCGAGGTGTCGCCGGCGACCGCCTACCCGGACGGCGTCAACGTCGAGTTCGTCGTGGCCAAGGGCCCGCGCCACGTCGCGCTCCGAGTGCACGAGCGAGGCGCGGGGGAGACGCGCTCCTGCGGCACCGGTGCCTGTGCCGTGATGGTGGCCGCCGCGCGCAGGGACGGCCTCGACCCGCGCGAGGACGGCGCACCGGTGACGTACGCGGTCGAGGTGCCCGGCGGGCGGCTGGAGATCACCGAGCGGGCCGACGGAGAGATCGAGATGACCGGCCCCGCCGTGATCGTCGCCGAGGGCCGGATCGACCCCGCCCTGCTGTCGTAAGGGTGGCTGCCGCGAGGCAGGGGCGGCGGCACCCGTGCGACGCCGCCGGCGCGGCGTCGCACGATGGGGTGATACGGCTCACCCTGGGCCGGAGTCGGTCAGGGGCGCGTGATGGGGTCGGTAGCATCACAGCCCCGGCCCGGAGGCGCGGCAGGAGCGGGAGGTGCCCATGAGCGCGGTGCGCGGTCTGCGGAAGCTGAGCAGAGTGGCACTGCTGGGCGCCACGCCGAGGGACTCCCTGCCGGATGCCATCGAGCACGTCGCCAAGGTCCACAGGGCTCACCATCCGCGCGCCGATCTGCGGCCCCTGCGCAGGGCGTACGTACTGGCCGAGTCCTCCCACCGCGGGCAGACCCGCAAGAGCGGCGAGCCCTACATCACCCACCCGCTCGCGGTCACCCTCCTGCTCGCGCAGCTCGGTGCGGAGACCACCACTCTGACCGCGTCGCTGCTGCACGACACCGTCGAGGACACCGCGGTCACGCTCGACCAGGTGCGCCGCGAGTTCGGCGATCAGGTGTGCTACCTGGTGGACGGCGTCACCAAGCTGGAGAAGGTCGACTACGGCTCGGCCGCGGAGCCCGAGACGTTCCGCAAGATGCTGCTGGCGACGGGCAACGACGTGCGCGTCATGTCGATCAAACTGGCCGACCGGCTGCACAACATGCGCACGCTCGGTGTCATGCGGCGCGAGAAACAGATCCGCATCGCCAAGGTCACCAGGGACGTCCTCATCCCGCTCGCCGAACGGCTCGGCATCCAGGCACTCAAGAGCGAGCTGGAAGATCTGGTCTTCGCCGTGCTGCGCCCGGAAGAGCACAGCAGCACCCGCGAGTTGATCCGCGAGCACAACGCCCGCCCCGACCCGCTGACCGGACTCGCCGCCCAGGTGCGCCGTACGCTGCGTGACGCAGGGGTCGTCGCACAGGTGCTCATCCGCCCCCGCCACACCGTCTCGGTCCACCGGCTGCGCCGCAAACGCGGCCAGCTCGGAGAGTGCGACTTCGCGCGCCTGCTCGTCCTCGTCGACGAGGACGCGGACTGCTACGCCACCCTCGGCGAGCTGCACACCTGTTTCGCCCCGCTGGTGTCCGAGTTCAAGGACTTCATCGCCGTCCCCAAGTTCAACCTCTACCAGTCGCTGCACACCGCGATCGCCGATGAGGAGGGCCGGGTCGCCGAGGTGCTGGTGCGTACACGGCGCATGCACCAGGTGGCCGAGACCGGAGTCATCGCCCTGGGCGACCCCCACGCGGTCGCCACGGCGGAGGCGGCCCACGAGGGAGCCGAAGGGACGGGCTTCGCAGCCGAGGGGGACGCTACGGGGGAGCGCGTCGATCCGACGCGGCCTGGCTGGCTCTCACGCCTCCTGGAGTGGCAGAGCGACGCCCCCGACCCCAACACCTTCTGGCAGGAACTGCGCGACGAACTGGCGCAGGACCTGGAGATCACCGTCTACTGCGCCGTCCCTGGCACCGAGGGCTTCGGGTCCGGCGCGCTGCCGCTGCCCGCGGGCGCCACCTGCGTCGACGCGGCGTACGCCCGGCTCGGACAGGCCGGTCACCGCTGTATCGGGGCGCGCGTCAACGGACGGCTGACCGCGCTCACCACGGTGCTGCGGGACGGGGACGCGCTCCAGCTCTTCCTGGAGCCCAGCCAGGGCAGCCCGTCGGGGCCGTCTCCGCAATGGCTCGACCACGTACGGACGCCGTCCGCCCGGCTTGCCATCCGCAAGTGGCTGGCGGCCCACGACGAGGACGCGGAGGACGCCGCGGACGAGACGGCCGCCGCGCCCCGTACCGCCGCCCCCGGCCATGCCACCGCCCCCGGTGGCGTGACGCACCCTTCCCGCCTCCGTACGGCTGCCGAGGGGGACGCGCACGCGGCTCCGGATGTGGCCCCGGCCCCGGACCTGGGCCCGGACCCGGACCCGAAGGCGGGTCCGGATGCGGACACGGCCGCGGGGCCGGACGGGCCTGTGGGAACGGGTCCCAGTGGTGCTGGTGGTGGTGCCGGTGCGGACGCGAGTGCGGGGGCGCGTGCGCGGGCGGCCGGGGAGCCGTCACCGTACGCGGGCGCCACCGATGGCCCGGATACCGGTGCCGGCCCCGCTCCGACACCGGACTCCCGCTCCAGCTCCGACCCGGCAGCCACAGCGGCCACGGACCGAGGCGCTGGCACCGAGGCGGGCGCGGCCTCCCGCACGGGCGCCGGCCCCACGTCCGCCGCGGCGACGCGTTGGGCGGGGCCCGCCACAGGCGGCGGAGAGACCCGCCGGGACGCCTCTGCGCCACACCACACCCTGCGGGGCGCGCGCGGGGAGCGATCCGGCAGGCGTGCGGGGCGCCGGGGCGAGCGGTACGCGGAGAACGTTCCCGTGGTGCCGGGACGTCCGGACACCCCGGTACGGCTGGCCCGCTGCTGCACTCCGGTGCCGACCGATGCGGTCACCGGGTTCCCGGTGCGCGGCGGCGCGGTCACCGTCCACCGGGACAGCTGCCAATCGGTGGCGCGGATGGCCTCGGACGGCCGTCTGCCTCTGCCGGTGCGCTGGGAGCAGGGCACCGCCGGGTGCCGGGTGACGCTGCGCGCCGAGGCGTTCGGTCGCCCCCGGCTGCTCGCCGACCTCACGGAGACCATCGCGGTGCACGGGGCGGCCGTCGTCGCGGCCGACGTCGAACCTCCGCGCGAGCAACGGGTACGGCACACCTACACCCTCCAACTCCCTGACGCCGCCGGGCTGCCGGCGCTGATGCGCGCGATGCGGAGTGTGCCTGGCGTCTACGACGTGAGCCGCTCCGCCCGCAGAGCCGTCTCGAACTGACGGGCGCCGCCCGTGCGGACCGTCCGGCGCGTCGGCCCTCAACCGACGGGCGCGTCGGCCACCAACCGACCGGCGTGACGGTGGCGGGCCGAGCGGCACTCGTGACGGAACGAGCGGCACTCCGTGGTGGAACGAGCGGCACTCCGTGGTGGAACGGTGCCGCCGGCCACGCTCGCCCGGGCTTACCTGCGTCCCCTTTCGGGTGGACGCGGGCGAGGAAGATCATTACGGGGGGCGGTCGCTGGTAGCGATGTCGCATGGCCAGTACAGCCCTCACAGTCCGCGCCCGTTCCCGCGCTCTGCCACGCCGCTGCGCGGTGGCCGGTACGGTCACCGCCGCCGCACTCGCCCTCGTCGGCGCGACCCTGCCCGCGCCCCGGCCCGCCGGGATCGGAGACCACCTCTTCCCCCACCTGGGCAACCCCGGCTACGACGTTCGCGCCTACGACATCTCCTTCGACTACAGCGGCGACCACAGCAAGCCGCTCAAGGCCCGCACCCGCATCGACGCGCAGGTCACCACCGGGAGCATGGAGCGGTTCAATCTGGACTTCGCGGGCGGAGAAGTGAGCTCTGTCGAGGTCAACGGCCGCCCCGCCGAGCACGCGCGTGCGGGGGAGGACCTGGTCATCACCCCCAGAGCGCCGTTGCGACGCGGCTCCTGGCTGCACGTCGAAGTGAGGCACACCAGCGATCCGAAAACCAAGAACGGCGGCTGGGTCCGTACCAAGGACGGGCTGGCCATGGCCAACCAGGCCGACGCCGCGCACCGCGTCTTCCCCTCCAACGACCACCCCGCCGACAAGGCGATGTTCACCTTCCACGTGCGCGCCCCGAAGGAACTGACCGTGGTGGCGGGTGGGCTGCCCGCAGGGCGGAAGCGCGTGGGCGACGAGAACGAGGACACCGTCTGGACCTACCGGATGGGGCACCCCATGGCCACCGAACTCGCCCAGGTGTCGATCGGCCGGTCCACCGTCGTGCACGCCACAGGCCCGCACGGACTGCCGCTGCGCCACGTCGTGCCCGTCAAGCAGCGCAAGGCGCTCACCCCGTGGCTGAAGCGGACCTCCGACCAGATCGCCTGGATGGAGCGGAGAGCGGGCCGGTACCCGTTCGAGAACTACGGCGTGCTGGCCGCCGAGGCGCAGACCGGGTTCGAGCTGGAGACCCAGACGCTCTCCCTGTTCGAGAGCGAGCTGCTCGCCAACCCCGCGTACCCGTCCTGGTACAAGGAGTCCCTCATGGTGCACGAGCTGGCGCACCAGTGGTTCGGTGACAGCGTCAGTCCCCGCAGGTGGACCGACCTGTGGCTGAACGAGGGCCATGCCACCTGGTACGAGTGGGCCTACGCGGCCGAACGGGGCGGCTTCACGGTCGAGGAGCGGGCCCGGGCCTCGTACGAGCTGTCCGACTCCTGGCGCAAGCGCTACGGGCCGCCCGCGGCACTGCTGCCCGCCCAGGGGGACGGCAAGATCGACCTGTTCAGCCCGATCGTCTACAACGGTTCGGCTGTCGTCCTCTACGCGCTCCGAGAGCGGATCGGAAAGGACGCCTTCGCCCGTCTGGAGCGCGAGTGGACGCGCCGGTACCGCGACGACAACGCCGACACGGGCGACTTCATCGCGCTGGCCGGCGAGGTCACGGGCGAGGACCAGAGCGCGTTCCTGAAGAAGTGGCTGTACGGGAAGACCACCCCGCCCATGCCGGGCCATCCGGACTGGAAGCAGAAGTCCCCCGAGGAGCAGCAGAAATCTCTCAAGAAGACGCCGGGGGAGAGCAACGGTCCCGTCGCCCCTGTCGCCCCCGTCGACAAGGGCGCCCGGGCGGTCGAGCGTCCCGCGGGTCAGGGGTGACGCGGAAGGACGCGGAAACACACGCCACCTCGCCGCCCGCGGGAGAGCGCCGAGGACACCGTCCGCCCGTCCGAAGGGGTGCCCACGGAGGGACACGGGGGACGCCGTTCGCCGGGGACGTCAAATACGGATGACGTCGTCGCTGCGCCGTGCGACCATCTGGTGACCGCACGGCGCGGCGGCACGGCACGGCCACGGCACAAAGAGCGGGGCCGCCCGGGGAATCTTCCCCGGCGCCAGGGCGTTGTGACGGGTACGGAAATGTCTCTCGACCCTAAGGATCCACTTGACCCTCTCCTCTTCCCTTCCACAGAACGGCCAGCGCATCGCCAGGACGAACCGCCGAGCCGACGCCCTGATGGAAGAGGACGTCGCTCTGAGTCACACGCTCGACGAAAACCGTGACGGTGATCAGTTCGACCGCTCCGAGCGGGCGGCGCTGCGGCGAGTGGCCGGTCTCTCCACCGAGCTGGAGGACGTCACGGAGGTCGAGTACCGGCAGCTCCGCCTGGAGCGCGTGGTGCTGATCGGCGTCTGGACCTCCGGCACGGCGCAGGACGCGGACAACTCCCTCGCGGAGCTGGCGGCGCTGGCCGAGACCGCAGGCGCCCTGGTGCTGGACGGTGTGATCCAGCGGCGGGACAAGCCCGACGCGGCCACGTACATCGGTTCCGGCAAGGCCGAGGAGCTGCGGGACATCGTCCTGGAGACCGGCGCCGACACGGTGGTGTGCGACGGTGAGCTGACTCCGGGCCAGCTCATCCACCTCGAAGACGTCGTCAAGGTCAAGGTCGTCGACCGGACGGCCCTGATCCTCGACATCTTCGCCCAACACGCCAAGTCCCGTGAGGGCAAGGCACAGGTCTCGCTGGCCCAGATGCAGTACATGCTTCCCAGGCTGCGCGGCTGGGGCCAGTCGCTCTCCCGGCAGATGGGTGGCGGTGGCTCCGGCTCGGCGGGTGGCGGTATGGCCACACGTGGCCCGGGTGAAACCAAGATCGAGACGGACCGGCGCCGCATCCGCGAGAAGATGGCCAAGATGCGCCGGGAGATCGCGGACATGAAGACCGGCCGCGACGTGCAGCGGCAGGACCGCAGGCGCAACAAGGTCCCGTCGGTCGCCATCGCCGGCTACACCAACGCGGGCAAGTCCTCCCTCCTCAACCGGCTGACGGGCGCCGGCGTCCTGGTGGAGAACGCGCTGTTCGCCACTCTCGACCCGACCATCCGCAAGGCCGAGACCCCCAGCGGGCGGGCCTACACGCTGGCTGACACGGTCGGCTTCGTGCGTCACCTTCCGCACCACCTGGTGGAGGCCTTCCGTTCCACCATGGAGGAGGTCGGTGACTCGGACCTGATCCTGCACGTGGTGGACGGCTCCCATCCGGTGCCGGAGGAGCAGCTTTCGGCCGTGCGCGAGGTGGTCAGGGACGTCGGTGCGGCGGACGTGCCCGAGATCGTGGTGATCAACAAGGCCGACGCCGCCGACCCGCTCGTCCTGCAGCGGCTCCTTCGCGCCGAGAAGCACGCTCTCGTCGTCTCGGCCCGCACCGGGCAGGGTGTCGACGAACTGCGGGAGCTGATCGACGAGGAGCTGCCGCGTCCCTCCGTGGAGCTGGAGGTGCTGCTGCCCTACACCGAGGGCAAGCTGGTCTCCCGCGTGCACAGTCAGGGTGAGGTCCTCTCGGAGGAGCACACCGAGCACGGCACGCTGCTCAAGGCCCGGGTGCACGAGGAGCTCGCAGCCGAGCTGCGCGCCTTCCAGATGACGGCGGCGGGATCGTGAGGAGCGACCGGCCACGCCCGCTCGCCGGCCAGTCTGCTGATCCGCTCGCCGCGGCGAGCCAGAACGACAGCACGGGCTGACAGCTCGGGACCGACACGCACATGAGGCTGCCCCTCCCGGAACGGGAGGGGCAGCCTCATGTGTGCGGGAAGCGGTGTGCCGCTCAGCCCTTCTGGCTGGCTGCGTCGAAGACGGCCTTGGCCGTCTTCCCCAGGCGCGGACCTGCGAGCCAGGTGGCCGGGTGCGGGCCGATGGAGTTGACCGAGATCAGCTCGGGCTTGCCACCCGCCCCCTCGATCAGCCAGGCGCCGCCCGAGGAGCCGCCCGTCATCGTGCAGCCGATGCGGTAGAGCGCGGGCTGGGACGGGTCGATCGTCAGCGCGCCCGGCTTGTCGGTGCAGGAGTACATCTTCGCGCCGTCGAACGGCGGTGCGGCCGGGTAGCCGTAGTTGCTGACGCCCCGGATACGGGAGGAGGAGGGCGCGTCGAAGTTGGCCTTCACGGCATTGCCGACGGTCTCCTCCAGCGACTTGCCGCTCTTGTTCACCGGCTGGACGCTCAGCACGGCGAAGTCCTGCTGTGAGCCGCCGCCACCGGACTTGGCGCCCTTCTGGATCCAGTAGTTGGTGGTCTGCGCCCACTTGACCCACCACTCGCCGTACGGCGCGACCTCCTGCGGCGGGGCGTTGTTGACCGACGGCATGTCCCGGCCCCGGTCGTTGAAGGCCGGAATGAAGGTGATGTTGCGCAGCCAGCCACCGCTGCGGCCCGAGTGGACGCAGTGCCCGGCGGTCGCCACGAGGTTGGACTTGCCCGGATGGCGCGGGTCCTTCACGACCGTGCCGGAACAGACCATCGGTCCCTCCGGGGTGTCCATGAAGACCTTGCCCGCCGGAGCGGCGTTGCGGGTGTACGGAGTCTTGACGGCCTCCGCCTTGACCGGACGCGGCTCCGCGGTGTTGGCAGCCCCGGACGTGCTCTCGATGTTCTCGGGGACCTTCTTCTCGTTGTCCTCGGCCTTCTTCATGCGGCCCAGGTCCCAGTGCCCCTTGAGGTAGGGGTTGATGAAGTCCTTGGCGTCACGCACCCACTGGTCCTTGTCCCAGTTCTTCCAGGCCCCGTCGCGCCACGAGTCGAGATCCTTGAGAGACGTGGGAAGGTCCTTCGGCAGCTTGTCCGGGATGCCGATCTTCTCCTTCCCGCCGCCGGAGCCACCCGGGTCCTGTGCCGTGTCGGAGGCGGCGGGCTTGGCGTCCGTCTTCTTGCCGGAGTCGTCGTCGCCCGAGCCGCAGGCCGTGGCGGTCAGGGCCAGCGTCGCGGCGAGCGCCGCGGCGGCCAGGACCGGACGCCCGTGTCCTGTTCTGCGTATGCGTGACATGTTTCAAGGTCCCCCTGAAGAGTCGTGCGAGGAGTGCGCGGGATGCGCGGAACCCGCCGAGTCCGCAGATCGCGTGGACTCGGCGGGTTCCGCGCACTCCGCGTTGGTGTTCCCACAACGGGTGGGCCGGTGCACCGCACCGGCCCACGCGTCCGTCAGCCTTCCCGGCTGATCGCGTCGAAGACGCCCTTGGCTTCCTTGCCCAGACGTGCGCCCGCCAGCCAGTCAGCGGTGATCGGGCCGATCGACGTCACCGACAGCAGCCGGGTGCCCGAGGCGTCCAGCCACGGGCCGCCGGACGAGCCGGCCGTCATGGTGCAGCCGATGCGGTACATCGTCGGCTGCGCCGGGTCGATGGTGAGGCGGCTGGGCTTGTCGGCGCAGCGGTACATCTTCGCGCCGTCGAACGGCGGAGCCGCCGGGTAGCCCACGGCCGTCAGGCTCTTGAGGGACTTCACGCGCGGGGTGCTGAACGACGCCTTGAGCGCGCCGCCCGCCTTCTCCTCCAGCGAGGTGCTGTCCGTCTTGTCCTCCGGCTGGACCTGCAAGACGGCGAAGTCCTGCTGGGCGCCCTTGCCGCCGCGCTCCGCACCGTTCTTGATCCAGTGGTCGGTCGTGCGGGCGCGCTTGGCCCACCAGATGCCCTTCGGCGCGACGTCGCTCTTGGACGCGCTCGAAAGCTGCTCGTTCGACAGGCCACCCGGGTTGTAGTCCGGCACGAAGACGACGTTGCGGTACCAGCCCTTGCCCGCGCCGCCGTGGACGCAGTGCCCGGCGGTCGCCACGAGGTTGGACTTGCCCGGGTTCCGCGGGTCCTTGACGACGGCGCCGGAGCAGACCATGGCGCCCTTGGGGGTGTCCATGAAGACCTTGCCGACGGGCAGGTCGTCCTGCGTGTAGGGCGTCTTGACCGCGGCCGCCTTGACCGGGTCAGGCGTCGGGTCGGTGACCCCCTCGTCCTCGCCGGTGCCGTCCTTGCCGCCGCTCTCACCGTTGTCGATGTCGGAGTCGTCGACCTTGCGGTCGTTCCCGTCCGCGTCCTTCATGCGGTCCGGGTCCCACAGGTCATCGATGATCGGGTTGAAGAAGTCCTGGGCCTCCTTCAGCCAGCGGTCCCTGTCCCAGTTCTTCCAGGCACCGTTCTTCCACTTCTTCAGGTCGTCCAGGGAGGTCGGCAGGTCCTTGGGGAGGTCGTCCGGAAGCCCGAGATCCTTCTTGAGGTCCCCGCTGGGCTTCGTCTCGGAAGCGGCGGCACTCGGCTTGTCGTCCGCCTTGTCCTCCTCCGGGCCGCAAGCCGTCGCGGTGACCGCCAGCACGGCGGCGACCGCTGCCGCGGCCAGCGCCGGGCGGCGCCGTGCGGGCCTGGCTATCGATGGCATGGCTGAAACTCCCCCTGAAGTGGATCGTCGTGCCTGTTGACTTGTCATGAACCTAGCCGGGTGGGGCGCCCCCACTATGCCCGGTGCTGTTCGGGACGGGCACACCAGGGTGCGCGGTTCCCCGGCGCGTGCTGCACCGCGCTGCGCCCCGCCGCTGCTTCACGTCGCGCGCCCATCCGGAAAGAGATCTTCAACCCGCCCGTGATCGGGCGCCGTTCGCTTCGTTGTCCCGTACGGGGGACAGTGGCTCGCTGCCCAGCGCGCCCAGTCGACACCAGCTGAGGAGATCCCGTGAACGCGCGCTCCGGAGCCGACGGCCCGAAGGACGCGGCCGGTAAGAGGCCGACCCGCCTGATCGAGCCCATGGTGCCCCCACAGGAGCGTCGTACCGGTCGCCACGAGGGCCTGGCCCCCCGGAGCAACGCCGATCCCTCCGGGCGACAACCGACGACGACCGCCTCGCCCGACGCCGCCTCGCCAGACGCCGTCGCGCCCGGTGCTCTCTCGCCCGGTGCTCACTTGTCCGATGCGGGCTCGGCCGATGCGGGCTCGGCCGGTGCTGGCGCGCCCGGTCCCGCCGCCCCCGATCCGCTGCACCGCCGTGACCCGGGCGGGGCCGCCGACGCGGCAGCGTCGGAGAACCTGCTGCGCTGCTGGGTGCGCGAGACGGGCCTGTCCCGCCCCGGGAACGGGGTCCTGCGCCTCCCGCTGCCGGCCAGCGGCACCGCGCTCCTGGTACCGGTACGGCACTGGTCACCGGCGGGCTGGCACCGGTTCGACCCACCGCACCTCGACGGCGCCCCCGACGCCGCCCCGCTGGACGCCGTCACTCTCGCCGCGCTCCTGGGACGAGAGGCGGCTCATGGGGCGAACCGAACGGAGGCCGGGGGCCTGGACGAGTCCGGCCAGAAAGGAGCGCCCGGGCGGAACGGCGCTCAGGCCGCACAGCGGAACGGCGCTCAGGCCGCACAGGGGCACAGAAACGTCCCTGTGGAGGAGCACGTCCCGGGGCAACAGGGACGTGCCTGTGCCCTTCCGTCGGGAGATACGCCTGCGTCGGGAGGTACCCGCGCACCGGAGGATGAGTCCGCACCGGAGGGTGAGTCCGCGCCGAAGGATCAGTCCGCACCGCGGAATGAGCCCGTGCCGGAGGGCGATTCCGCGCCGGAGGGCGCGTTCGCGTCGAGTGGCGCACCTGTGCTGGAGGGGGCAGCGCTCGTCGGCCGGGTCGCCGACTCCGTCCAGCGCACCGCGCGGTTCCTCGCCGACCGCAGGGCGCGTCCCGCGCCGCCGCCCGGAATCTGCCCGTTCCTCGACGGCGAACAGGCCCTTCTCTTCGGACATCCGCTGCACCCCACACCCAAGAGCCGCGAGGGTCTGTCCGAGACCGAGGAGCGGATGTACTCACCCGAGCTACGTGGCAGCTTCCCGCTGCACTGGATGGCGGCCCACCGCTCCGTGCTCTCCTGTGACTCCGCCTGGACGGACCGGGGCAAGCCCGTCCCGGCCCCCGACCTCGCGCGGCGTCTGAGCGGGCAGGCGCTGGCCGAACGACTCCCGGAGGACTGCGTTCCGCTGCCGTTGCACCCCTGGCAGGCCGGCGAGGTGCGGCGTGACGCCGCTGTCCGGGCACTGTTGGACGCAGGCCTGCTGCACGACCTCGGACAGAGCGGCGCACACTGGTTCCCCACCTCCTCCGTGCGCACCGTCTTCCGACAGGACAGCCCGGCGATGCTCAAACTGTCGCTCGGAGTGCGCATCACCAACTCGCGCCGCGACAACCTCCGCAAGGAACTGCTGCGCGGCATCGAGGTGCACCGGCTTCTCCGCGGCGAACTCGGTGCGGCCTGGCGTGCGGCCCACCCGGGTTTCGACGTCGTGCGGGACCCCGCCTGGCTCGGGGTGGACGTTCCGGGTGACGGACGGGTGCACGGTTTCGACACCGTCATCCGGCACAACCCCTTCGGCGCGGGGGAGGAAGCCGTCTGCCTCGCGGGGCTGACCGCGCCCGTTCCCCGGCCGCACGGTGAGCCGGGCTGCCCGCGTTCGCGGCTCGCCGCACTGGTGACCTCGCTCGCACAGCGCACCGGAAGGTCTCCGGGCGCGGTGGCCACCGAGTGGTTCCTGCGGTATCTCGACGTCGTCGTACGACCCGTCCTCTGGCTGGACGCACACGCGGGGATCGCCCTGGAGGCACACCAGCAGAACACGCTGGTCCTGTTGGACGCACACGGCTGGCCGCGAGGCGGACGCTACCGGGACAACCAGGGCTACTACTTCCGTGTCTCCCACCGCGACGCCCTCACCCGCCGTCTGCCAGGTGCGGAACTGGGGGTGGCCAGTGACACGTTCGTGGCCGACGACGTCACCGACGAACGCTTCGCCTACTACGTGGGCATCAACAACGTCTTCGGTCTCATCGGAGCGTTCGGATCCCAGCAACTGGCCGACGAGCGGTTGCTGCTCGCGGCCTTCCGCCGCTTTCTGGGGCGCGCCGCACGGGACGAGCCCGCCTCAGGGCTGCCGACGCTGCTGCTGGAGTCTCCGGTGCTGCGCTGCAAGGCCAACCTGCTCACCCGGCTGCACGGCCTCGACGAACTGGTCGGTCCCGTCGACTCGCAGTCCGTGTACGTCACCCTCGACAACCCTCTCGTCCCGTGACCCCCTGGCCTATGGCCCTCGCAGAAGAGGAGACGTTGCCATGCCGCACCCCCAGCCGGGCTCCGCACCTCTCGCCGGCACCACCTGTGCCGGCGGTGACCCGGGCGCCGACACCGTCGGCGCGGCGGAGACCGGCTCTCCCAGCAGCGACGAGGACTCAGTCGTCCTGAGCGACCATGATGCCGAGGACACTCTCGACCTCGAACTCCCCCAGGAGTGGCCCGAACTGATCGCCCAGCGCGAGGCCTACGACCGGACGCACGCCCCGTTCCGCGCATCCGTCCGTGAGGGCGGCCACGTGCAGGACCGCGGCCACGTGCAGGACCGCGGCCTCGTGCAGGACCGCGGCCTCGTGCAGGACCGCGGCCACATGCACGACCGCGGCCACGTGCAGGACCGCGGTCACGTGCACGACCACGCTCCGGCCGTGCCACGCGCCGCGAGGACGCGGCGCGCTTCCGGCACCTCGCCGGGGGACGACCTGCTCGACACGCCCGCCGGCTGGCCCGCGGCCGTCACCGGGGCAGGGCGGTTCCAGCTCGTTCCCGTCCGACTCCCGCGGGACCTGCCCCTAGTGTCCGCGTGGATGAATGACCCGACAGTGGCGGCCTTCTGGGAGCTGGCGGGGCCCGAACACGTCACCGAGGCGCACCTGCGCCCCCAGCTGGAGGGTGACGGCCGCAGCGTTCCGTGTCTGGGCGTACTCGACGGTACCCCCATGAGCTACTGGGAGCTCTACCGCGCGGACCTCGACCCGCTCGCCCGCCACTGCCGCACTCGCCCGCACGACACCGGGCTGCACCTGCTCATCGGGGGAGTGGCGCACCGGGGGAGGGGACTTGGCACGGTGCTGCTGCGCACGGTGGCCGATCTCGTCCTGGCGCAGCGTCCCCGCTGCGCACGCGTGCTCGCGGAACCCGACGTACGCAACGTCCCCTCCATCGCCGCCTTTCTCGGCGCGGGCTTCCGGTACAGCGACGAGGTGCAGCTCCCCACCAAGCGCGCGGCCCTGATGGTGCGGGACCGCGCGCTGCGTCACGTGCTCTGAGAGGACGCGTCCGGCTCCTGGACCTCCCTCCAGTGCACGGCGACGGCGCTGTGTGTCCTCCACAGAGCCCTTCCGCGGCGCTGACCCCTCCGAGCCGGACCGAGCGGCGCGAACCCCTTCGCACCCGCCTCCGGCATCCGTTGGCAGCCGCCGCGAGCGGCCCGGCCGTATCCGCGTATCCGCGCATCTCGTCTCCCTCCCACCCCCCACACCACCCTCGCTCATCCGTTCCCGCTCTACTCGTCCTCGCTTCCCTCAAGGAGCAACTCCCGTGTCCCGACAATCCTCTGTCCCCTCTTCCTCGGATGTGACCCCGCTAGCCGTCCCCGCGGGTCTCGACGCTGGGCCCGAACACTGGCACCGTGCCTGTCGACGGCTTCTCGCCAAGATGCTCGCCGAGTTCTCCTACGAGGAGATCCTCCAGCCACGGCCCGCGACCGACGCGCCGCCCGGTTCCTACACCCTCGCGGTGGACGACGACCTGACCGTCCGCTTCCGTGCCCGCAGGGGCGCCTACGGTCACTGGAGTGTCGACCCCGCCTCACTGGAGCCCGAGGTGAGCCCCCTGGGCTTCGTCTCCCGCGCCCGGGACCTGCTTGGACTGACCGGCGAGACCACCAGCCACTACATCCGCGAACTGACCGCCACACTCACCGCCGACGCCGGGCTGCTGGCCTCCGAACTGCCCGCCGCGGAACTGGCCGACCTCGGCTACGCCGAGCTGGAAGGCCACATGACCGGGCACCCCTGGCTGGTCGCCAACAAGGGCCGGATCGGGTTCTCCGCTCCCGACACCGGCCGCTGGGCACCGGAGGCCCGCACCGCCCGGCTCCTCCCGTGGATCGCGGTGCACCGGAGCCTGGCCGCGTACCGGGGCGTCCCCCGGCTGGCCGACGCGCACCGGCTGTACGCACGCGAACTGAGCGGCGAGACGATCGCCGCCTTCCATCAGCGCCTGCGCTCCCGCGATCTGGCACCGGAGGACTACCTGTGCATGCCCGTCCACCCGTGGCAGTGGGACGAAACCATTGCTCCGCTGTTCGCTCCGCAGCTGGCCGCCCAGCAGATCGTCCCGCTCCCCACCGACGGCGACCTGCGGCTGCCCCAGCAGTCGATCCGCACCTTCCTCAACACGAGCAGACCGGACCGGCACACCGTGAAACTGCCGCTCGCCATCCTCAACACACTGGTGTGGCGGGGCCTGCCCACCGAGCGCACGCTCGCCGCGCCGTCCGTCACGGGCTGGGTGCAGGGGCTGTGCGAAAGGGACGCCTTCCTCGCCGAGGAATGCCGGGTGATCCTGCTGGGAGAGGTCGCCTCCGTGGCGGTCGCGCATCCGGTGTACGACGCGCTGGCCCAGGCGCCGTACCAATACCGCGAACTGCTGGGCTGCATCTGGCGCGAGCCCCTCATTCCCAGCCTCGCCCCGGGAGAGCGCGCCAGAACGCTGGCCTCCTTGATCCATGCCGACATGCACGGCCGCTCCCTCACCGCGGAACTGGTCAGCCGTTCCGGTCTGGAACCCCGCGTGTGGCTCACGCATCTGTTCGCCGCGCTGCTGCCCCCGCTGCTGCACTTCCTCTACCGCTACGGCACCGTCTTCTCGCCGCATGGGGAGAACGCGATCGTCGTCTTCGACGAACGGGACGTCCCCGTGCGACTGGCGATCAAGGATTTCGTCGACGACGTCAATGTGAGCGCCGAGCCGGTACCGGAGTTCGACTCCATGCCGACGGAGGTGCGCGAGGTCCTGCTGAGCGAGCCGCCCACATTCCTCACCCAGTTCATCCACTCCGCGCTCTTCGTCGGCGTCTTCCGTTACCTCGCCCCCTTGTGCGAAGCCCAACTCGGCGTGACCGAAGGGGCGTTCTGGTCACTCGTCCGGGCGGAAATCGATCGCTACCAGGAGCGCTTTCCCAAGCTGAAGTCCCGCTTCGAAACCTTCGACCTGCTGACCCCGCGTATCGAGCGGCTCTGCCTCAACCGCAACCGACTGCACACGGACGGCTACCGCGACCGCTCCGAGCGACCGCACGCCGCGGTGTACGGGACGGTGCGCAACCCCCTGCACTGAGCGCGGCCGGCCCCAGGGCGGCGCTCCGGCCCCGCCCGAGGCCGGCGGTCCCGGACCGTGATGCAGGTGGAGGTGGAGGTGGAGGTGGAGGTGGACGGTGCCGTGACGCGCTCTGGCGGTGCCGAAGCGATCGCGGGGACATGGTGTGTGCGCGGTTGGCGCCGAGCGGAGTGTCGGTGGCGCCGCGTAAGGTGTCGGGTCTATGAGCAAGCCCGCCGTCACCGAACTCCTCCAGGCCGCCGTCGATGCCGTGAAGGGCACCGAACGCCCAGGTCAGGCCGCTATGGCCGAGGCCGTCGCCGAGGCTGTCGACGCCGGTCGCCACCTCCTCGTGCAGGCGGGCACCGGCACCGGCAAGTCCCTCGGCTATCTGGTGCCCGCGCTCGCGCACGGAGAACGCGTCGTGGTCGCCACCGCGACGCTCGCACTCCAGCGCCAGCTCGTCGAGCGGGATCTGCCGCGCACTGTCGAGGCGCTGCACCCGCAGCTGCGCCGCCGGCCCGAGTTCGCCATGCTCAAGGGCCGCTCGAACTATCTGTGCCTGCACCGCATGCACGAGGGTGTCCCGCAGGAAGAGGAGGACGGGCTCTTCGACCCGTTCGAGAGCGCGACCCCCACCTCCAAGCTGGGCAAGGATCTGCTGCGGCTGCGCGACTGGTCGGACGAGACGGAGACGGGTGACCGGGACGACCTCAAGCCGGGCGTCTCCGATCGTGCGTGGGCCCAGGTGTCGGTGTCCTCGCGGGAGTGCCTGGGGGCGAGCAAGTGCGCCTACGGCGCCGAGTGCTTCGCGGAGGCGGCTCGCGAGCGTGCCAAGCTCGCCGAGGTGATCGTCACCAACCACGCGCTGCTGGCCATCGACGCCATCGAGGGCGCCCCTGTGCTGCCTGGCCACGAGGTGCTGATCGTCGACGAGGCGCACGAGCTGGTTTCCCGGGTCACAGGTGTGGCCACCGGCGAGCTCACGCCCGGCGCGGTCAACCGTGCGATGCGCCGCGTCGCCAAGCTGGTGGACGAGAAGGCGGCCGACCAGCTCCAGACGGCGGCCGAGACCTTCGAGCGGCTCATGGAGCTGGCGCTTCCCGGGCGGCTGGAGACGGTCCCCGAGGATCTCCAGTACGCGCTGATGGCGCTGCGTGACGCCGGTCGGACGTGCCTGAGCGCACTGGGCAACACGCGGGACAAGTCGGTGCAGGACGAGGACGCGGTCCGCAAACAGGCCAAGGCCTCCGTCGAGAACGTCCACGACGTCGCTGAACGCATTCTGGAGGGGTCGGAGTACGACGTCATCTGGTACGAGCGTCATGAGCGCTACGGAGCGTCGCTACGGGTGGCGCCGCTGTCGGTGTCCGGCCTACTGCGCGAGAAGCTGTTCGCCGACCGGTCCGTCATCCTCACCTCCGCGACGCTCAAGCTGGGTGGGGACTTCAACGGCGTCGGTGCCTCCCTCGGCCTGGCCCCGGAAGGACTCGGGGACGAGGAGGGCGACGCTGCCGCCGAGACGCCCCCGTGGAAGGGCCTGGACGTCGGCTCCCCGTTCGACTACCGCAAGCAGGGCATCCTCTACGTCGCCAAGCACCTGGCCAACCCCGGCCGCGAGCCCCAGCGCACCGACATGCTGGACGAGCTGACGGAGCTGGTCGAGGCGGCGGGCGGCCGCACCCTCGGGCTGTTCTCCTCCATGCGCGCCGCCAGAACAGCCGCCGAGGAGCTGCGCGGACGCCTGGGTCTGCCGATCCTTCTCCAGGGCGAGGAGACGCTGGGAGAGCTCATCCGGCGGTTCGCGGAGGACGCCGAGACCTGTCTGTTCGGCACTTTGTCGCTGTGGCAGGGCGTCGACGTTCCGGGTCCGAACTGCCAGTTGGTGGTCATGGACCGGGTGCCGTTCCCGCGCCCCGACGACCCGCTGATGAGCGCCCGCCAGAAGGCGGTCGAGGAGGCGGGGGGCAACGGCTTCATGGCGGTCGCCGCCACGCACGCTGCGCTGCTCATGGCGCAGGGCGCGGGCCGGCTCGTGCGGGCGACGGGGGACCGGGGCGTCGTCGCGGTCCTCGACCCGCGACTGGAGCGCGCCCGTTACGGGGGGTTCCTGCGCGCCTCCATGCCTGACTTCTGGTACACGACGGACCGCAACCAGGCCCGCCGCTCCCTCGCCGCCATCGACGAGGCAGCGAAACGCGGGTGACCGCGACCGACGAAGGCCGGCTGGGATCGAGGAAGGCCGGCTGGGATCGAGGAAGGCCGACTGCGACCGAGGAAGACCGCGGCCGACGAAGCCGCGGGTGACCGCGACTGACGAGGCGTGACAGGTCCGACCGACCGTGACAGCGGGGGCGGGCGGCACCGGTCGAATGCGGTCGGCAGCGCGGAGCGGTCGGCTCCGGTATCGCAGGAGCGCGGCCGGAGCCGGCCGCGTGGGGCCGACGATGCACGACGGCGGGCCGCCGGTCCGTGCGGAGGAGACCAGCGGCCCGTGAGCCTGCGGCCCGCAGGCCGTCCCGTATCGAGATGTTTCCGTGCAGCGACGCCGCGAGCGCGATGCCGCGTGCCCGACAGCGCCCAAGGCCTGCCAGCGGGCTCAGACCCTCCGGAGTACGGCGACGACCTTGCCGAGGATGGTCGCGTCGTCACCCGGGATCGGCTGGTACGAGGAGTTGTGCGGCAGCAGCCACACGTGCCCGTCCTCGCGCTTGAAGCGTTTGACGGTCGCCTCCCCGTCGAGCATCGCCGCGACGATGTCGCCGTTCTCGGCGACCGGCTGGCGGCGGACGGTGACCCAGTCGCCGTCGCAGATGGCGGCCTCGATCATCGAGTCCCCGATGACCTTCAGGACGAACAGCTCACCGTCACCGACGAGTTGACGCGGCAGCGGGAAGACGTCCTCGACCGACTCCTCCGCGAGAATCGGCCCGCCCGCGGCGATGCGGCCGACGAGCGGGACGTATGAGGCCGACGGCTTGCCCGCGGTGTCGGTCGCGGCCTGCGCCGCGCTGGGCGTGTCCGAGCCGCGCACCTCGTAGGCGCGGGGCCGGTGCGGGTCGCGGCGCAGGAAGCCCTTGCGCTCCAGAGCCATCAGCTGGTGTGCCACCGAGGAGGTGCTGGAGAGCCCGACTGCCTGGCCGATCTCCCGCATGGACGGCGGATAACCGCGTCGCTGGACCGAGTCACGGATCACCTCGATCACCCGGCGCTGCCGGTCGGTGAGTCCCGAACTGTCGGCTCGAATGCCTGGAGGTCGACCGGGAAGCGAGCGCTTGGCAGGTTGTTCTTCCTGGCCCTCCGCGTTCGCGGACTCGTTCACCGGCTGCATTTCGTCCATTGCTTGAGCTGAGCGGTTCTGGGAGGTGATGGTGGCGCTGTCAGCGGTCGTGGTCACGTCGGCCCCTCTCGAGAAGTTCTCCCTAGCCGGACAACGGTAGTTGGTTTCGAAAGGTTGCGCCAAACACACGTTCGAGTGAAATTCCGCAGTTCTCCGGACTCCTTCGGCGCCAGAGGTGTATAAGTCGCGCGTCGCTCGTACCGTCGGGTTTCGCAGACCCTTCCGGAATCCGTGCGCGCCTTTCTCTCCCGTCTTTCCGTGCTCCGGACTTCCGTGCGAGGCGGTGGCTCACGGAACCGCGTGAGTCCCCGGCTCCCCGCCGCTGCCCGCCTGCCGGCTGTCCGGTTCCTCCGGCTGCCCGGCGTCCGACTGTCCGACGGCCGACTCTACGGCGCCCGACTGGACGACGGCTTCGCGTATGGCGGCCGTATGTCGGGACGCCGGACGGCGCAGGGGCAGCGCTGTGCCCTGTCGCCGCTAGTCGCTCTCTGTAACTATTTGCTGTCGATGTGACCGTCCGAGGCGCCGTCCGGGCGCTGGGTTGCGCCCTTGATCGGTCGACGCCGCCCTGTCACAGGCCGACGCCGCACGGCGCGATCCGCAGCCGTGCCGCCGAGGTGCCGCCGACGTTCCCCACAGTCTCGCAGGCGTGCCCCGGGGCCTGCCCGCCGCCCTGCCTCACGTAGGCTCGTGGCCCGCGCCGAGGGCGACACGCGTGTGAGTCACCTTCCGCCAGCGGCTACCAGATCTAGTGGTTTGATGAGCGCACGCCACCACAAGTTGTGGTCCCCGGGTGCTCACGCCGGGAGGCTTGGCCTATGCTGGTGGCCCGTCGAGGGGCCCCTGTGACGGGGGTGCCCAGGCGTGTTCTGTCATGCACGGTAAGGGGTTCGCCAGGGCCCTGGGAGGGTGGAAACGATGCGCTGTCCCTTCTGCCGGCATCCCGACAGTCGCGTGGTCGACAGTCGTACGGCCGACGACGGTGCGGCCATCAGGCGGCGTCGCCAGTGTCCCCACTGCTCCCGGCGCTTCACCACCGTGGAGAACGCATCACTCACGGTAATCAAGCGGAGCGGTGTCACCGAGCCGTTCAGCAGGGACAAGGTGATCGCCGGCGTCCGTAAGGCCTGCCAAGGCCGCCCTGTCACCGAGGACGCCCTCGCCCAGTTGGGGCAGAAGGTCGAGGAGGCCGTCCGGGCCACCGGGAGCGCGGAGCTGTCCACGCACGACGTCGGACTGGCCATACTCGGTCCCCTCCAGGACCTCGACTTGGTCGCCTACCTGCGCTTCGCCTCCGTCTACAAGGCCTTCGAGTCGCTGGAGGACTTCGAGGCGGCCATAGTCGACCTGCGTGAGGCGCACCCATCCGCTCCCGTCCCCGGGTCCCGGTCGAACGACGGGCCCCCGGCCGACCACGGCGAGCAGGCCGAGGGGGCCGATGGTGCCGGTGGGGCCGGTGGTGCCGGCGAGGTGACAGGCGAGCAGCCCGGCGGGGACGGAGCTGGGGCCCGCGGGGCCGACGGCACCCCCGCGTCAGCCGCCGCCGACTGAGCGGCGCCCCCGGCACCGCCCGTGTGCGGGGTCGGCGGAGCCGGAGCGAGGCCGGCGACAGGCCGGGGGAACCCGGCACATCACAGAGACCTGGCCTGGGCACGCACCGTGTCCGGGTCACCAGACAGGCACAGTTCTCGGGGAAGAACCGGGGCATGTTGGGGCGTTATGCCCCATACAGGGAGGCGGAATGACAGAGACGACGAGCGGCCCGGCACGCGGCTCCCGCGCGAAGGGCAGCAGCAAGGCGAACAAGGGGCTGCGCATCGAGCGCGTCCACACGACCCCCGGCGTGCACCCCTATGACGAGGTCACCTGGGAGCGCCGCGACGTCGTCATGACCAACTGGCGCGACGGCTCGATCAACTTCGAGCAGCGTGGCGTCGAGTTCCCCGACTTCTGGTCGGTGAACGCGGTCAACATCGTCACCAGCAAGTACTTCCGGGGCGCTGTGGGCACGCCCCAGCGGGAGAACAGCCTCAGGCAGCTGATCGACCGGGTGGTGAAGACCTACCGGGCCGCCGGCGAGGACAACGGGTACTTCGCCTCTCCCGCGGACGCGGAGATCTTCGAGCACGAGCTGGCCTACGCCGTGCTGCACCAGATCTTCGCCTTCAACTCCCCGGTGTGGTTCAACGTCGGCACCAAGCAGCCGCAGCAGGTCAGCGCCTGCTTCATCCTGTCCGTCGACGACTCCATGGAGTCGATCCTGGACTGGTACAAGGAAGAGGGGATGATCTTCAAGGGAGGCTCCGGCGCCGGCCTGAACCTCTCCCGCATCCGCTCCTCCAAGGAGCTCCTCTCCTCCGGCGGCAACGCTTCGGGCCCCGTCTCCTTCATGCGCGGCGCCGACGCCTCCGCCGGCACCATCAAGTCGGGCGGCGCCACCCGCCGGGCCGCCAAGATGGTCGTCCTCGACGTCGACCACCCCGACGTCGAGGCCTTCATCGACACCAAGGTGAAGGAGGAGGAGAAGATCCGCGCCCTGCGCGACGCGGGCTTCGACATGGACCTGGGCGGAGACGACATCACCTCCGTCCAGTACCAGAACGCCAACAACTCGGTGCGTGTCAACGACGCGTTCATGAAGGCCGTCGAGTCCGGCTCGAAGTTCGAGCTGCGCGGCCGGATGACCGGCGAGCCCGTCGAGGAGGTGGACGCCAAGCAGCTCTTCCGCAAGATGGCCGAAGCCGCCCACGTCTGCGCCGACCCCGGCATCCAGTACGACGACACCATCAACCACTGGCACACCTCGCCGGAGACCGGTCGCATCACCGCCTCCAACCCGTGCAGCGAGTACATGCACCTGGACAACTCCTCGTGCAACCTCGCCTCGCTCAACCTCATGAAGTTCCTGCGCGACGACGACAAGGGCAACCAGTCGTTCGACGCGGAGCGCTTCGCCAAGGTCACCGAGCTGGTCATCACGGCGATGGACATCTCCATCTGCTTCGCCGACTTCCCGACCGAGAAGATCGGCGAGACCACCCGCGCCTTCCGCCAGCTCGGCATCGGCTACGCCAACCTCGGTGCCCTGCTGATGGCCACAGGACACGCCTACGACAGCGACGGTGGCCGCGCGCTGGCCGGTGCCATCACCTCGCTGATGACCGGCACCTCCTACAAGCGCTCCGCCGAGATCGCGGCGGTCGTCGGCCCGTACGAGGGCTACGCCCGCAACGCCGACGCGCACAACCGCGTGATGAAGCAGCACAGCGACGCCAACGATGTCGCCACGCGCATGGACGATCTGGACACCCCGGTGTGGGCGGCGGCCACCGAGGCGTGGCAGGACGTGCTGCGGCTCGGCAAGAAGAACGGTTTCCGCAATGCCCAGGCCTCCGTGCTGGCCCCCACCGGCACCATCGGCCTGATGATGGACTGCGACACCACCGGAGTCGAGCCCGACCTGGCCCTGGTCAAGTTCAAGAAGCTCGTCGGCGGCGGCTCGATGCAGATCGTGAACAACACGGTCCCCAAGGCCCTCAAGCGCCTCGGCTACCAGCCCGAGCAGATCGAGGCGATCGTCGAGCACATCGCCGAGCACGGCAACGTCGTGGACGCGCCGAGCCTGCGCCCCGAACACTACGAGGTCTTCGACTGCGCCATGGGCGAGCGCTCCATCTCGCCGATGGGCCACGTCCGCATGATGGCGGCTGCCCAGCCGTTCCTCTCGGGCGCCATCTCCAAGACCGTGAACATGCCCGCGAGCAGCACGGTCGAGGACGTCGAGGAGATCTACCTCCAGGGCTGGAAGCTCGGCACCAAGGCGCTGGCCGTCTACGTCGAGAACAGCAAGGTCGGCCAGCCGCTGTCGGCCAAGGCCAAGGAGGAGACGAAGGCCGAGGCCCCCGAGCCGGAGAAGGTCGTCGAGTACCGTCCGGTCCGCCGCCGGCTGCCCAAGGGGCGTCCCGGCATCACCACCTCCTTCACGGTGGGCGGCGCCGAGGGCTACATGACGGCCAACTCCTACCCGGACGACGGCCTGGGTGAGGTCTTCCTCAAGATGTCCAAGCAGGGCTCGACCCTCGCGGGCATGATGGACGCCTTCTCCATCGCCGTCTCCGTCGGCCTCCAGTACGGCGTGCCGCTGGAGACCTACGTCTCGAAGTTCACCAACATGCGCTTCGAGCCGGCCGGTATGACGGACGACACCGATGTGCGGATGGCGCAGTCGATCGTCGACTACATCTTCCGCCGCCTGGCGCTGGACTTCCTGCCGTTCGAGACGCGGTCGGCACTCGGCATCCACTCGGCCGCCGAGCGCCAGCGGCACCTGGAGACGGGCTCCTACGAGGCGAACGAGGAAGAGTTCGACGCTGACGCCTTGGCCCAGTCGGCCCCGAAGGCCGAACAGGGGGCGCCGGCCTCCTCGCACGAGGAGGCCACCGACAGCAAGGACGCGCCGCGCACGGTGGCCGAGTCGGAGGCCCCCGCCCCGGCGCCGAGGGAGGCCCACAACTCCACAGAGCTGCTGGAGATGCAGCTCGGCCTGAACGCGGACGCTCCGCTGTGCTTCTCCTGCGGCACCAAGATGCGCCGTGCGGGCAGCTGCTACCTGTGCGAGGGCTGCGGCTCGACCAGCGGCTGCAGCTAAGCCCTGAGGAAAACCCCGCTCGCGAGCGGGGAGGACCACGCGAGAGCGAGGCGGGGGACGGCCACGGCGCCGTCCCCCGCCTCCGCGCGTGACGAGGCGGGACCGTCTGGCGCGCCACGAGCCGGGCAGGGGTCACAAGCCGGTGCCCGGTGCCCGGTGCCCGTGGCCGGTGACCGGTGCCACATGGCCGGTGTGCGAGACGGATGCCGGGACGCCGCTGTCGGGAACGGGGGTCGCTGAGATGGCCGTACGATGGCGCGGTGCTGGTCAAGTGGATGCGCTGCACCGTCGTCGACCGCCCGGGCTTCGCACGGGCACAGCGGAAATGGGCCGGGCTGCTCGGAGAGCCGGGTTTCCGTGGCCAGGGCGGCGGGTGGAGCCGAGCCAGGAGCGGTGTCGTCCACCTCTTCGGATTCTGGGAGAGCCGCGCCTTCTACGACTCCTTCATGGCCCGCTCCCACGACCGTTTGCACGCCTCGCAGGTCGGCACCTACAGAGAAATGCAGGTCAGGCTCTTCGAGTACCGGTTCGACGTCAAAACCGGCTTCCGTCCGGTGTTCACCGACGCCGACCTGCTGCGCGTGGCCCACTGCCGGGTGCGACCCGACCGGATCGAGCACTACACGCTGATGCAGGAAAAGGTGTGGAACCCGGCCATGGCGGGCTCTCCCGGCATGTTGCGCGGAGTATTCGCGCAAGCGAACGCAGAGGACGAGTTCCTCGTGCTTTCCATGTGGGACTCCAACGCCGAGTACGGAAAATACCGGGTCGAGCGGGTCGAGCGCTTGGCGCTGCGGGCCCAGACCGGCGCCGACGTCACGCACGTCGCCGGTGACGTCATCGACCTCGAGCCCGCCTGGACTGTCTGAACGTACTGTCGTCCGGCCGTCTGACCTGGAACCGACTGGCCTAGGGTGGTGCCCATGGCGCGTCCACGTCGTATCGTCCTCCTCCGCCACGGAGAGTCGGAAGGAAACTCCGACGACAGCATTTACGAACGCGTGCCCGATCACGCACTGCCACTGACCGAACGCGGCACGCAGCAGGCCGATGAGGCCGGCAAGCAACTGCGCGAGCTGTTCGACGGCGAACGCGTCTCCGCCTACGTGTCGCCCTACCGTCGCACTCGCGAAACCCTCGCCGCGCTCGGCATGGGTCCTACCCAGATGCGGGTCCGCGAAGAGCCCCGGCTGCGCGAGCAGGACTGGGGCAACTGGCAGGACCGTCAGGACGTGCGGCAGCAGAAGAAGTACCGCGACGCCTACGGGCACTTCTTCTACCGCTTCGCCCAGGGTGAATCCGGTGCCGACGTCTATGACCGCGTCGGCGCCTTCCTCGAAAGCCTGTGGCGCAGCTTCGAAGCCCACGACAATCCTCCCAACGTTCTGCTGGTCACCCATGGGCTCACCATGCGGCTGTTCTGCATGCGCTGGTTCCACTGGACCGTGGAGGAGTTCGAGTGCCTCTCCAACCCCCGCAACGGTGAGATGCGCACCCTCCTCCTCGGGCCGGAGGGCCGCTACCACCTCGACCGGCCCTTCGAGCGCTGGCAAACACCTCGCCCCTACGGGAGTTTCGGCTAGCATCAACGGGACATGAGCGATCGAATTCCCGATCCCGCAGCCGTCGAGCGGGTCTCCCGCTCCCTCGCCAGCCTGCGGGGCCTGGCCGTCGGCGACGCCCTGGGTTCCCAGTTCTTCGTACCCGGCAATCTCCCCTTCCTCCGGCGCCGCGAGCTGCCACCGGGGCGGTGGCAGTGGACCGACGACACCGAGATGGCGGCCTCCCTGGTGGCTGTGCTCGCCAGGCACGGAAGCGCAGACCAGAATGCGTTGGCCACCTCCTTCGCGACCAACCACGACTTCGACCGCGGCTACGGCCCCGCGGTGAACAGGATGCTGCGCCTCATCCGCCAGGAGGGCGGTGACTGGCGCGAGCTGGCCTCCTCCCTCTTCGACGGACAGGGTTCCTGGGGCAACGGCGGCGCCATGCGCGTGGCCCCGCTGGGTGCTTGGTTCGCCGACGACCCCGACCGGGCGGCCGACGAAGCCGCACGCTCCGCCGAGGTCACCCACCGGCACCCGGAGGCCGTCGCGGGCACCCGAGCCGTCGCCGCCGCCGCGGCGCTCGTCGCTGCCGACGGCCACGACCGCCCGGCCTCGGCCACCCCTTCCGCCTCCGCCTCCGCCTCGCGCCCGGCCCACGGCACTGGCCCCGGCACCGGATCCGAGAGCCAGGTCGCAGCCGCGGGACCGGCCTGCGAGGGGCATATGCCCGAGAGGTCGACGGCTCGCGCCGGCGCGCCTCCCACCCACGGGCCGCGGACAACTGGTGGAGGCCCGGCGACACCCGTCAACGCCGAAACCCTCCTGCTCCAAGTTCTGGAGCGTGTTCCCCGGAGCGCCGTGCAGGCGGGACTGCGCCGCGCCATCGACCTGCTCGACTACTCCGACGTCGGCACGGTGGCAGCCGTCCTCGGCTGCGGCCGACGCACCAGCACGCAGGACACCGTGCCCTTCACTCTGTGGGCCGCCGCCCGGCACCTGGGCGACTTCCGCACTGCCGTGTGGACCACCGCCGGCGCCGGAGGGGATGTGGACACCACCTGCGCCATCGTCGGCGGCATCGTGGCGGCTGCTGGTCCCGCCGCCGCCCCTCCCGAGGAGTGGGACGAGCGGACCGAGGGCTTTCCGCACTGGCTCATGGAAAGTCTGGAGTGAGACCCCCGGTAACGCGCGCCGGCGAACCCCGCCGCCCCATTTCGCGGACTCTCCGTCACCAATACGTCCCTTTCTGCGAGCGACACTTCCTTTCCGCTTTACTCGCGGCGTCAAAACGGGAGTCCCGTGAACTGGCCGCGCCCCCAGCGGATACGCTTGGTATTGCCATGCCGTACGAGTCCCCAACCCATCGCGTCGAGCGCTCGATCCGCGCCACCACGGGTGCCAAGATCGTTGCTGGAGTGGACGAGGTCGGTCGCGGAGCATGGGCCGGTCCCGTCACGGTCTGCGCCGCGATCACAGGCCTTCGCCGCGCTCCAGTCGGCCTGACCGACTCCAAACTCATCCCCGAGCCACGCCGCAGCGAGCTGGCCGAGGAACTGGTCAACTGGGTCACCGCCTACTCCCTCGGTCACTCCACCCCGGAGGAGATCGACGACCACGGCATGACCGCCGCCCTCCGGCTCGCCGCCGTCCGCGCACTGGACGGCCTGCCCGAGCGCCCCCACGCCGTGATCCTCGACGGCAAGCACGACTATCTCGGAGCGCCCTGGCAAGTCCGCACCGTCATCAAGGGCGATCAGTCGTGTGTCGCTGTCGCCGCCGCCTCGGTCATCGCCAAGGTGCGCCGGGACGCGCTCATGGCCGAACTCGCCCCTGAACACGAGGAGTTCGCCTTCCAGGACAACGCGGGCTATCCGTCGCCTGTCCACAAGGCGGCCCTGGAGAAGATCGGCCCCACCCCACACCATCGGCTGTCCTGGGCCTACATGGACGCCCTGACCCGTTGGAAGCACCTCAAGCGCAACCGGAGCGAGCCAGCGGAACAGATCGGTCTCTTCTGAATCCCGCCGCAGGGCGGCTCCGTCACGAAGCGCGGTCCCGATCCGGGAATAGCCCGGCATGCCGAACCCGCTGACACTGCTGTTTCTTGCATTTGATAGACAACATCCCATGCCTCTCACTCCCGAGGAGTCACAGATTTACGAGAGCGTCCCGGACACCCGCACTTCCGCGGGAGCGTCCCGAACACCACAGGCACCACGCACCGCGAACCCCCTCCCGGGTCCGCGTCCTGCCCCGCGCCCCGCACCGCCGCGCACGGACAGCAAGGGCCCCAGCACCCCCGGCCGTCCCGGTGGGCCCCGTCCGGGCGCCCCGTCCGGTCAGCCCGGAGCGAAGACACCGTCCAGTCCCGGCACGGCTCAGATCCAACTGGTCGCCGCGAGCGACGCCACCGCCGTAGAGATCGCCGACGAAACCGTCGACAAGCTCCTCGACGAGGGCCGCGCACCCGGAGAGATCCTGTTGCTGACCACCGGTGCTCTACATCCCTGGGCAGAGCATGAGCTCTCCTTCGGAGAAGACGCCTACTGGCGCCAACTCGCCGTCGCCGAAGACGTCTTCTGTGCTCACGCCTCCTCTGTCTCCCGCACCAGTCAGCGTCCCGTCGTGCTGCTGGCCGTGAACGGAGGCACCGACACGGAGGCCGCCGCCGCACTGCCCGCCGCCCTGGAAAAGGCCACCGACAAGCTCATCGTCTGCGGCGATCCCGAGCGACTGCGCGCCTTGCTCTGACCCCGCTCGCCCCGCCGCTCCTGGCCACGGGCCTCCGGCCTTCGCCTGCGGGAGTGCTCACGGCCACGGGGTCGCCGGGACTGCGAAGCGGAGCGGCGGACCGCGGGCTCCGCCGGCTTCACGCCGCGCCGGAACAGTCGCCGAAAAGCCCCAACGCTGACGCGGCACTGGGCAACCGGCCGCTGCGGTGCGCCCCGAGTATCCGCCACCCGGACGACGTCAGCGTGATGTACGCCCCGCAGCGCAAGCCATGGAGCGTGCAGGCGTCGCGCAGCCCCCACATCCAGGCACCGTCCACCGCGGTCCAACCGGACTCCCCGAACCGAGTGCACAGCAGCACCGCGGTGCGGGCGGGGACCCGGCGGCGCAAGTCGTGCGGGGTGATCCGGCGAAGCCGATCCAGCAGCGCATTGCGGTATTCCCACCCGTCCGGCTGGGAGGGCTCCAGGCTGAACGACGCGCTGGCGACAAGCCGTTCGTCATGCCCCAGCACCCCCAGTACGGTGGTCGGCGGGTGTGGAAGGTGACGTGTGTACAACCCGTCCACCAAAGCCTGCGGATCTTCCGGCAGCGGGGTGATGGCAGCCACCCACTCCGCGAGCCGCACCACGCGGCGGGCACGCGGCGCAGAGCCGCAACCAGGACCCGCACCGGACGCTGAAGCAGAACCGAAGGTCACCCTTTCTCCTCCGCTCGTGCTGTTCCCCTCTGTAGCGCTGGGCGGGGCGGCGACGAACACGGAGCGCACCACCGGGCCTCCTGCGGCTGTCTCTCCCCTTATTCCCGCTGAGCCTCCTGTCTCCCCTCCTGTGCCTCCTTTCCTCGAACGAGTGAGGGACGGTGCTGTCTTCGACGAGTCGGCAGGGCGCGTCCGCCTGCCTGCTCGGCTTCTCCCCTCGCGGATACCCGACCGGAGGAGAGGGCGAAAGCCCCTTTCACTGCGCTGCCAAAACCAGCGGCAGCACCTCCTTGGCCCCGGCCTCCCGGAGCATCCGGGCTGCCACGGTGAGGGTCCAGCCCGTGTCGGTGTAGTCGTCGATCAGAAGCACCGGCCCGTCTACGGCGGCCAGGGACGCGGCCAGCTCAGGTGGCACCGTGAGCGCGTCATGCACCGCACGCAGGCGCTGGGCTCCGTTGCTCCGCGGGCCGTTGAGCAGCCCGAACTCGTCGGCGCAGGCCACCGCCCCCAAGAGCGGCATGCGGCCGATGTCGGCGATCCGCTCCGCGAACGACCGCACAAGTTGTGGCCGGGTGCGGGACTCGATGGCCACGATCCCCGCGGGACGCTCCAATGCTTCCGCCCCCTCCGTTGCCCAGCCACCTGGTGCCTTCGCCCAGTCCGCGAGCACGGTCACCGCACCCTGCAGCACGTCGTCGGGTACGGGGCCGTCCCCTGCTTGCTCGGACAGCAGCGGCCGCAGTCTGTTCCCCCAGCCGATGTCGGAGAGCCGCCCGAGCGCCCGCCCGGGTGCCGCTTGCTGCTGGGCTGGGATGCGGCCCTTGAGATCCATGCCAACCGACGGCATACCGGTCGGCCACATCCGACGGGGTTCGACTCGAACCCCTGGCCTCCGCAGTTCACCCTTGGCAGCTACGACCGAGGCCTCATCGACCGCCGTGCTGAACCGGGCGCCGGCACAGTTGTCACACCTGCCGCAGGGAGCTGCCTTGTCGTCGTCGAGCTCTCGGCGCAGGAACTCCATCCGGCAGTCGGTCGTCTGGGCGTAGTCGCGCATCGCGCGCTGCTCGGCCAGCCGCTGGCGCTCCACCCACTCGTACCGGTCGGTCTCGTACCGCCACGGCGCCCCAGTGGCTACCCAGCCACCTTTGACCCGCCGCACCGCACCGTCCACATCGAGAACCTTCAGCATCATCTCCAGCCGTGACCTGCGCAGCTCGACGCGGGGCTCCAGAGCGGGCAGGGACATCGGGCCGTCCGAGGCAGCGAGCACGTCGAGCGTTCGTCGCACCTGCTCCTCGGCAGGAAAGGCGAGCGAGGCGAAGTACCGCCAGATCGCTTCGTCCTCCTGACCGGGCAGCAGGAGCACCTCCGCGTGTTCCACGCCGCGGCCGGCGCGGCCCACCTGCTGGTAGTAGGCGATAGGGGAGGAGGGGGAACCGAGATGGACGACGAAGCCCAGGTCGGGTTTGTCGAAGCCCATGCCCAGGGCTGACGTCGCGACCAAAGCCTTCACGCGGTTGGCGAGGAGGTCGGCCTCGGCGGCTTCCCGGTCCGCGTTCTCCGTTCTGCCGGTGTAGGAGGACACCTCGTGTCCGCACTGGCGGAGGAAGGCCGTGACCTCCTCCGCGGCGGCCACCGTCAGGGTGTAGATGATGCCCGAGCCCGGCAGAGAGGAGAGGTGTTCTCCCAGCCAGGCGAGCCGGTGCGCAGCGTCCGGCAAGCGCAGCACACTGAGGCTCAGGCTCTCCCTGTCGAGCGGACCGCGAAGCACCAGCGCGGGTGCCGAGCCGGCCGGTGTGCCCCCGTCTTGGCCGGCACCTCCCGTGCCGAGCTGTTCGGCCACATCGGCTGTGACACGTGCGTTGGCCGTGGCGGTTGTCGCGAGCACGGGAACGCCGGGCGGCAACTCGGCGAGCATGGTGCGCAGCCTGCGGTAGTCGGGGCGGAAGTCGTGGCCCCAGTCGGAGATGCAGTGTGCTTCGTCCACGACCAGGAGGCCGGTGGAAGCGGTCAGGCTCGGAAGCACGTTGTCCCGGAAATCCGGATTGTTGAGGCGCTCGGGGCTGACCAGCAGCACGTCGACCTCTCCGAGGCCCACCTCCGACTCGATCGCACGCCACTCCTCGGGGTTCGCAGAGTTGATCGTGCGCGCGTGGATTCCGGCTCGCGCGGCTGCCTCCACCTGGTTGCGCATCAGGGCCAGCAGTGGGGAAACGATCACCGTCGGCCCCGATCCCCTCTTGCGCAGGAGAGCCGTCGCCACGAAGTACACGGCTGATTTGCCCCAACCCGTGCGCTGTACCACCAGTGCTCGTTTGTGCTCCGCCACCAGCGCCTCGATGGCCCGCCACTGGTCCGGTCGGAGTTTGGCCGTGCCTTCTCGGTCGCCGACGAGATGGGCCAGCACCGCGTCGGCGTCTCGTCGCAGCTGTGTGTCGCTCATGCGTCCATGCAACCCGATGCGCAAGGTGTCCGAGGAACCGGCCTGTGGATAACTCACGATTAGTATGAAAAGACGATGACTTCTTACATCTGTGGATAACTCCCGACCTCGGATCCCGGTCCTCCGTCACGGTCGACGCATGACACATCACGACCACGCAGCACGAGGCGAGGAGCCCACCGCCTCCGGGGCCGGACGGCTCAGCGTCTCTCTTCGCGAGCCGGCCGAGCTGGCCGAGGCCCTGCCGTACCTTCTCGGCTTCTATCCCGACGACTCTCTCGTCGTCGTCGCGTTGCACGGCGAGCGGGGCCGCTTCGGCGGCCGGCTCCGGATCGGCATTCCGGACACTGAGGGCGGCCGGGCAGCTCTCGCCCCGCAGGTAGCGGAGTGCCTCGACGCCAGCTCGCAGGCGCGAGGAGCCCGACCCGACGGCGCTTTGGTCTTCCTTTGTCAGGAGCCGGGTGAGGGCCACAGCGGCAGGGAGGTCATGGAACGGCTGCGCCCGCTCGTCAAGGATCTGCGTCTCGCCTGCGGAGAGCGTGACATGCCCGTCTACGAGGCTCTCTGCCTCTCGGAGGGGAGGTACTACTCCTACTGCTGCCCCGATCAGCGCTGCTGCCCACCGGAAGGCGTCCCGCTGGCGCGTACGGGCACTTCGGTCATGGCCGCCGCTGCCGCCTACGCCGGTATGCCTATGCACGGCTCGCTTCGCGAGATGGAGCAGCGGCTGATCCCTCTCGGGCCTCCGTTCGCCGATGAGCAGAAGCGGACGCTGGACACCGCGAGTCTGCGGCTGACCCCTCGCATGCTCAAGGACGACGACCGGGAGCGGGTGCGCGCCGAGACCTTGGCGCTGCTCGGGCATCTGATGGAGCGCTTCCAGCGTTGCACGCCGCCTGTGGCGACGTGGACGAGCGAGGATGCGCACGACGACGGCTTGCTCGGTCACGAAGAATGTGCGACGGCGATCCTCGGCATGCAGGACCGTGATACGCGGGACCAGGCGGCGGAGTGGATGGAGGGGGTGGACTCTGCTCCCGCTCTCCGTCTGTGGCGGGCGTTGGCCCGCCGCTGCACAGGGCCCTACAGGATTTATTCGGCGTCCCTGCTCACACTGGCGGGCTGGGTCGCTTGGGCGGACGGCGATGTGCCGACAGCCCGTGTCGCTCTGGGGCTCGCTCTTCGAACCGACCCCGATTATCTGTTCGCGCAGCTCTTGCACCAGGCGTGCAACGAAGGCCTCGATCCCGGCCAGGTGCGCCGTTGCCTGCGAGGGGAGCGCCCAGGCCTACAGGAGGGTGGGGAAGGGGGAGAGCCGGATGCCTCCACGGACGCCACCTCCTGACCGTCGCTCTCGTCGCGCTCGCCGGTCTCGGACCAACAGGTGGCGGGCGAGGCGGGTGCTGTTGAACAGCCTGTTTATCGTCAGGAAGACGACTATGATCGCGCCATGCCCTATGATCCATCGGCCTTCCCGCCCTTTGCCGTCACCGTCGACCTCGTGGTGCTCACTGTGCGCAAGGACGCGCTGTGGTCCCTGGTCGTGCGCCGCGGGGAGCCTCCGTATCAGGGCAGGTGGGCGCTGCCCGGCGGGTTCGTGCGGGACGATGAGGGCTTGGAGGCCGCAGCCTCGCGAGAACTCGCCGAGGAAACCGGGCTGCGCTCCCAGGCGTGCGAGGGGCATCGAGGCGGAGCTCACCTCGAACAGCTGGCCACGTACGGTGCGCCGCAGCGGGACCCCCGGATGCGGGTGGTCAGCGTGGCGTATCTCGTGCTCGCACCCGATCTGCCCTCGCCCGTCGCGGGTGGGGACGCGCGCAGCGCCCGATGGTCGCCGTCGGACACCCTTCTCGATGCGCCGGAAGGGCTGGGACGCGATGCCGAACAGCAGGCGTCACTGGCCTTCGATCACGGACAGATCCTGCAGGACGGCGTGGAGAGGGCGCGATCCAAGATCGAATATTCCTCGCTCGCCACCGCTTTCTGCCCGCCCGAGTTCACCGTGGGGGAGCTGCGCCGGGTGTATGAAGCTGTGTGGGGCGTGGCGCTCGACCCGCGGAACTTCCACAGGAAAGTGACGGGGACGCCTGGCTTCCTGGTGCCGACCGGCGGGACGACGACCCGCCAGGGAGGGCGGCCTGCGCAGCGCTTCCGTACCGGAGAGGCCACTGTTCTCAATCCGCCCATGCTGCGGCCGGAGGCGTAACGGCGGTTCTCGGCGGCGAACTGCTTGACCGGGCGGGGCTCGTCCGAGCGGGGTTGCCTGGAAAGTCGGAAATATCGCGTTATCTTGCAGAGATGCGTCCGCCACGCGTTCTGTGGGAGAAGCGATGATTCAGGCCATCGGACTCACCAGCACGGCCCGGCGCAAGCGCCAGCCGCAGGTTGACGACCTCACGTTCGAGGCTCGCTCGGGCGAGGTCACTGTATTGCTGGGGCCGACGGGTTCGGGCAAGAGCGAGGCGCTGCGGCTGATGCTGCAACTCCTTCCCGGGCGCGGGGTCGCGCTCTTCAGAGGCCGGCCGGTGCAGCGGATTCCGCATCCGGCTCGGGAGATCGGCGTGCTGCTCGGGGACGTGCCGGGGCACCCTGCACGGACCGCGCGACGGCATCTGCGGATGCTTACGGCCGTCGCCGGGGTACCGATCGAGCGGGCGGACGAGGTGTTGGAAGTGGTCGGTCTCAGCGGCCTTGCCGACCAGCGGCTGGGTGACTTCTCGCTCGGGATGGACCGGCGGCTGGGGATGGCGGCGGCGCTGCTGGGGGACCCGCACACGCTGGTTCTGGACCAACCGACGCAGGGGTTGTCACTCCGGGAGGCGAGCTGGTTGCAGGGCCTGCTGAGGAGTTACGCGGAGCATGGCGGGTTGGTGCTCGTCACCGCGCGGGATCCGAAGGAAGCCGCACGGATCGCCGACCGGGTGGTGTCCATCGACGACGGGAGGTTGGTGGCCGATCAGGAGGCCGCCGACTTCTCCCGCACCAGACTCCGCCCACGGGTGGCAGTGCGGACGCCGCACGCGGAACGGTTCGCGGCGGTCCTCTCCCAGGAGGCCAGGAGTGCGGAGCGAATCAGCAGAGGACGGGCGGCTGTTGAAGTGGTGTGTGAAGGGGGGAGCCGAGTGTCGGTCTACGGAAGCGACTGCGCGGCGGTGGGGGAGTCGGCATACCGGCACGGAATTCTCGTGCATCAACTGAAGAATGAGATCGGTGATGCTGGGGACGGCTCACGGCCGGGTGTGTTGGAAAGGGCGGACGGCCGAGTGTCCGACGCGCTTCGGCCGGCCGACCCAGGAGTAGGGGCTACGGGGGAGCGAGCGGAAGAGGGGGCGAATGATGACCGAAAAGGGCAGAGCGCGGAGTCCGGTTGGGGGGACGGACCGCGTGAAACGCTCTGTGGCGAAGGCGCGAGGGCAGCTGGGGACCAGTCCGCCGCAGCCGGGCACGCCGCCGTTCCCGCCCCTCACGCGTACGTGCCGGGACGTGGTGGCGCGGCGACACCAAGCGCGACTGCGGACTCGGCGGACCAGGACGGCTCTGGTGCGGGCGCCGGAACAGGCGAAGCCTCTTCCGGCATGGACGCCGGGGCAGAGGGCGAGTTGGACCTCACTGCCTGTCGGGGAGGGCCCGAGGGCCCTGTTTCCCGCGAGGAGCGGGCCGAGGCGGCGCAGGAGTCGGCGGACCCGAACCGAGCGCCCGGGGAAGGGGCGCTGGTGCCGGCGGCGTCGGAGGAATCCGGTGCGCAGCACGCGGATACGTCCGACGCGAGGCACGGGTCACAGCGGCACCCAGTAGGCCGGGCCCAGACTGCCACATCCCGCGGGAGTCACGCGCGGCTGGCGGAGGACAAGCCGCAGGGTGCGAACCCGGAAGGAGAGGGGCCGCTCAGGGGGCGACCGGCTGAGTCGGGAAACGCGGGCACGCAAGAGGTGTCGCCGGTATGCGCGGCACCGAACGACCGGGTCCTGGACAGCAGGGGGACGCGGACGGATGAGAAGCGACCTGCCGCGCGCTCGACATCGTCCCCTGCTCACGGCGCGGGTGAAGACGCGCCTCCGACACACCCGGACAGCGCCACCTCTTCCCGCGCCACTGCCCTGTACACCACCTCCCCGTCAACCACCTCCGTGCGCAACGCTGCCGCCGACGTGACGTCCCTCGGAGCGAAGAGGGGTGGCCATGCGACGAGGGTGGGCCGGCCTTTTGGCGGCGCATCGTGGGCGGCCAAGGTCGTGACCTCTACACGTGACCGGCTGCGGGCGGGGCGGAACCGGAAGGACGGTGCGGGCGATCGTGTGCCGGAAACCGTCGGGCGTGGCGGGCACACCGCCAAGGGAGGAGAGCCCACGGCAGTGGCACCACCCGCCTCTCCCGTGGTCCGACGACCCGGCCCCGTCGCGCCGCTCCAGTACGAGCTGCGGCGGTTGTTCGGTGTGCGGACTCCCTGGGTGGTGGTCGCGCTGACATTGTTGTCGGGATTGGCCCTTTCGGTCGCGGTGGCTCGCGCCGGTGCAGGAAGCACGCTCGACGCGGAGACAGGTATCGCTCCTGGGCTGAAACTGTTGATGGGGTGGCTGCCCGGGTCACCGTTTCTGGTACCACCCGCCGCCGTGGCGGCCGGATTCTTGGGTGCAACCGCCTTCGGTCAGGAATTCCGGTACCCGGCGCTCGTCCCCGCACAGGTGCCCGTACCGCGGAGACTGGGACTGCTGGTGGCGAAGCTGGGTGTGACCGCAGGTGCGGCCGTGGGGCTGTGTGTGGCGACGGCTCTGTGCAACGGGGCTGTACTCACCCTGCTCTTCGGCGCCGACAGCGGCGTACTGGCTTTCCCCGACAGGGTCCTCGAACTGGACGGGCTGACTCGTCTTTCCGTGCCCGGCGGGGGAGGGGCTGGCTACGTGGTGCCTTCGTTGGGGGTGCAGGTACTCGCGGTCCTGGCGCTGTGTGTGGGGTGCGCATGGGCGGGGTTGCTGGCCGCGGGGGTCTGCCGGTCAACGATGTCGGGTCTGCTCGCGGTTGTGGCTGTTCCGTCGCTGGTGGCGCCTCTCGTGGCGGAGGTCACGGTGGGGCCTCACGGCCAGTCGGTGGAGGGGATGCCGGAACGTCTGAGATCAGTTCTGCTCTTTCCTTGGCCGTCGGCCGCCGAGCAGTGGGGGTCGGTGGCCGGGGAGATCGCGACGCAACCAGTGGGCCGTGCGCTTGCTCTGTCGCTGACCGTGCTGTTCGGGGCGTACGGCGTCACGTCGTTGCGGGGACGACCCAGACGGCAGTGAACGCTCCGGGCGGGCACGCGGACTACCGCCGAGGCGGACCCAGTTGGGGCCTCTCTTCCCGATGGTCCCGGTTCCGACGGGTGTTCACGCCGCGTCGGCACCAACCCGTGAATCAGGAGGGGGAGATGACTCTGACCACCGGTGATGTGGTCGGTTCTTTCCGATAAGGCGTCAATTGTAAGGGGGTCAGCGATCACCCTTTCGTGTGCTTTTCACCAAAGCCCTCAAGAAAGCCCTCAAGACCGGCCGGAGCGAGGCCGACACAAGATGCGTGACTACCCTTGCGCACTCCATGATGACCGCGGCTCGTCCCGTCGACACAGGCCTCGTCGGCCCGGGCGAGCTGGACCGCTACGCATACGCCGAGTCCACGGGGACGGCGCGTACCACAACGAACGCCTCGGCGTGGGAGGGTTCCGAGGCCGACATGAACCGTGTGAACCGACGTACATCCGGCAGCCGCGGCAGGGGTCTGCACGGGCAACTCGTGCAGCAGCTGGGGCAGATGATCGTCTCGGGTGACCTGGGGGCAGACCGCCCACTCGTCCCCGAGGAGATCGGCCAGCGTTTCGAGGTCTCGCGCACGGTCGTACGCGAGTCGCTGCGCGTTCTAGAGGCCAAGGGGCTCGTGAGTGCCCGGCCGAACGTCGGCACCCGGGTCCGGCCGGTCAGCGACTGGAACCTACTCGATCCCGACATCATCGAGTGGCGGGCGTTCGGGCCGCAGCGGGAGGGCCAGCGGCGCGAGCTGTGCGAGCTGAGGTGGACGATCGAGCCCCTCGCCGCCCGCCTCGCCGCCGGGCAGAGCCACGACGACGTACAGCAGCGCCTGGGCGACATGGTCGAGATCATGAACCACGCGCACGCTCAGGGGGACAGCCTCACCTTCTCGCGGGCGGACGCCGAGTTCCACGGGCTGATCCTGCAGGCCGCGGGCAACCGGATGCTGGAGCACCTTTCCGGCATCGTCTCCTCGGCACTGCAGGTATCCGGCGGTCCCTCGGCGTGCTGCGAGCACCCCACCGAGAACGTGGTCGCCCACCACCGTCGAGTCGTCGAGGCGCTCGCCGCGGGAGAGGCCGCGGTGGCCGAGACCGCCATGCGCCAGGTGCTGGGTGCCCCCAGCGAGTCGGTGCCTGCGGGGCAGAGCGCGCAAGGGGCCGCCGCACCCGCGCAGGCCGCCCAGGCGGGTCAGGCCGCGCAGCCGGGAGCACACAGTGTGCCCACGGGAGCGGGGCAGCCGGCGCAGTCGGGTGGCGCGGCTGCACCCGGTGGTGCCGACCATGTGGTGCCGGCGCCCCGCGAGCACTGACGCCGGGGGGGGTGTCCGTCGGCGCCCCTCCGGGAGCGCCCGCGACCGTGCCGGGACCCGGACGCGACCGTGCCAGGGCCCTGGGCCCCGGACGGGTATTGCGTGTGGGCGCGGGCGCGCCGTGGACCTTCCCCGCGGTGCCGACCTGCTCCGGCGGCGGACGGACCGCTGCGCCCCCTGCATGTGCCCGGCCCGCCCTCGCCGGTCGGCTTCTCCAGCCCGGTGCGGTGGCGGGCAGGACGGCGTCGGGCCGGCGACGCCGGGCTGGGCGGCGCTGCTGAACTGGTCTGGACTGGTCGGGATCGGTGTCGGTCGGTGTCGGTCACTTTTTTCGAAGGCACGCGTTTTTCGAAGGCACGCGAGAGCCGGTGCCCGACCGGCGGGTCCGACAGGCGGTGGGTCCGGCAGGTTGTGCTCGGCGGAGCCGTAAGGCGTCGAGAGGGGCCGCCCGGTGGGGTCTCCCCGATTGCCGTCGGGGCGGTCTCGCCGGGGGCGGCGATGCGTGCGGCCGTGTGCCCTGCCCCTATGACGGTCGGTGTCTCCGGGGCTTTGCGGGGCGGTGCATCCGGCTCGGTCGCGGCGACGGTGCTGGGGCTCCTGGCTGTGCTTCCGCTTTTGGCGCGGCCCCCAGCTCCGGCGTGGTGGCGCGATGGCGCGCCCCCCGGCTCCGATGCGGTGCGTGGTGGCGCGATGGCGCGGCCCCCGGCTCCGGTGCGGTGCGTGGTGGCGCGGTCGTGCGGCGGCGTGGCGGTGGTTTCGTGTGACGACCGGCTGGTCGTACGTCCACCGCGGACGTGCCGACTCGTCCGCAGTGGAGGGGCCGCGCGCTCTCCGTCTCAGTGGTGTTGCCACCTCGGTGGCGAGGCAGGCCACGCGGCGCTCGCCCTCGTACGCGGTCGGCGGGTTCCGGCATCGGTGGTCGGGCCCTGCGGAGCCCACCCCGTGACGATCTACGGTCCGCGGCTGGCGGCACCGCCGGGGGCCTACGACCGGATGCCTGCCGCAGGGGGTGTCCGTCCCCGTGCTGTCGGCCGTACGGCACCACTCCCGTGGCGCGGCAGCAGCTCGCGAGCGGGGGCGGGAGGCTTCGCTCCGCTGTGCGCTTCGTGCGCGAGACCGCGGGCAGCGCACAGCGGAGTGTCCGGCGCCGCACGCTGCAGGGCCGGGGCGCCCGCCCGGTTGCGCGGCTGCCTGCCCGTACCGCACCGTCCAGTGGGACGAGAGGGCTCGCACGGATCCGTCGCGGCTTCGCCGTGAGTGGCGAGTTTGCCCGATTCTGTGCCTGTATAAGTGGGTACTAGATGTGACTCGGGCCACGTGAATTGGGCGTAACGCTTCCCGTCCCAACGCGATGACTCAAGAGGTGACAGCCGAGGAGGGAATACGGGCGCTCCATTCGGAGCTTGTGTCTGCACCGTTATTTCTCCACTGCTCCGCCCGCGCCGTCGGTTCATCCCCGCCGGCGGTCCGCCGTTTCCATCGTTCCGAGAGGTTGTTCGTGTCGGCCAGCACATCCCGTACTCTCCCTGCGGAGATCGCCGAGTCCGAGTCCGTGATGGCGCTCATCGAGCGGGGGAAGGCTGAGGGGCAGATCGCCGGCGACGACGTGCGCCGGGCCTTCGAGGCTGACCAGATTCCGCCGACCCAGTGGAAGAACGTTCTGCGCAGCCTCAATCAGATCCTCGATGAGGAGGGTGTGACGCTGATGGTGAGTGCAGCCGAGGCGCCGAAACGCACCCGCAAGAGCGTCGCAGCGAAGACCCAGACCAAGCGCACCGCTACCAAGCCGGTCGCTGCCAAGACCACGTCGGCCAAGAAGGCCGCCCCCACGCGGACGGCTCCCGCGGCGGCCCCGGCTGCCTCCGCGCCCATCGCCCCGGGCTCTCCGGGCGTCGGCGCCGGAGCGGTAGCCGGGCAGGAGCCTGTCATGGACTCCGAGGAGAAGCCCGCGAAGAAGGTCGCCGCCAAGAAGACGGCGGCGAAGAAGGCGACCGCCAAGAAGGCGGCCGCGCCGAAGAAGACCGCGGCCAAGAAGTCCGTCGTCGACGAACTCCTCGAAGGTGACGACGAGATGGTCGAGGACCTCCCGGCCAAGCCGTCGGGCAAGCCCGGTGCCGAGGACGGTCCGTCCGCCGAGGGCAAGAACGAGAACGAGGGCTTCGTTCTGTCCGACGAGGACGAGGATGACGCCCCGGCTCAGCAGGTCGCCGCCGCGGGGGCGACGGCCGACCCGGTGAAGGACTACCTCAAGCAGATCGGCAAGGTCCCGCTCCTGAACGCGGAGCAGGAGGTCGAGCTGGCCAAGCGGATCGAGGCGGGTCTGTTCGCCGAAGACAAGCTGGCCACCGAGGAGAAGCTGGCCCCCAAGCTCCAGCGGGAGCTGGAGATCATCGCCGAGGACGGCCGCCGGGCCAAGAACCACCTGCTGGAGGCCAACCTCCGTCTCGTGGTGTCTCTGGCCAAGCGCTACACGGGCCGCGGCATGCTCTTCCTGGATCTGATCCAGGAGGGCAACCTGGGTCTGATCCGTGCGGTCGAGAAGTTCGACTACACGAAGGGTTACAAGTTCTCGACCTATGCGACGTGGTGGATCAGGCAGGCCATCACCCGCGCCATGGCCGACCAGGCCCGCACCATCCGCATTCCGGTGCACATGGTGGAGGTCATCAACAAGCTGGCCCGTGTGCAGCGCCAGATGCTCCAGGACCTGGGCCGTGAGCCCACGCCGGAGGAGCTGGCCAAGGAGCTGGACATGACGCCGGAGAAGGTCGTCGAGGTCCAGAAGTACGGCCGGGAGCCGATCTCGCTGCACACTCCGCTGGGCGAGGACGGAGACAGCGAGTTCGGTGACCTGATCGAGGACTCCGAGGCGGTCGTTCCGGCTGACGCGGTCAGCTTCACGCTTCTGCAGGAGCAGCTGCACTCGGTGCTCGACACTCTCAGCGAGCGTGAGGCAGGCGTCGTCTCCATGCGCTTCGGTCTGACCGATGGCCAGCCCAAGACGCTCGACGAGATCGGCAAGGTCTACGGCGTGACGCGTGAGCGCATCCGGCAGATCGAGTCGAAGACGATGTCCAAGCTGCGGCACCCCTCGCGTTCTCAGGTGCTGCGCGACTACCTCGACTGAGGGCTGAGCCGGCTGAGTCTCCAGCCGAGCGGTTCCCCGACGGGGGAAGTGCACGGGAGGAGCGCCCAAGAGGTGACGCGAAGGCCGGTGGGCCCCGCTGACGGCGGGGCCCACCGGCCTTTGGCGTGTGTCATCGGCCTTTGACGTGCGGCACCGGCCCACCGGCCGCCGGTGTGTGTCACTGGTCTTCGACCCGGGCCGCACGGGCCTTCGAGCCGCGTGGCACAGACCTTCGATCTGTGCCGCCGGCTGTCGTCGCGTGGTGAGCCGGTCTCCTTCGTGTGTCGCGCCGTTCTCCGATAGCCGTACGTGCATACGGGTGTCAGGCGCTCGTCACGGTCGTCCCGGGATGCGCGTGGCGTGCAGGAGGAACACCCTGGGTAGTCAGGTAGTTCCGCACGGTCAGGAGGTCGGTTCATGCGAGGGATGCGCTGTAAGCGAACACGCGCTGTCGGCACTTCCGGGAGCCCGGGAAATCGTCTTTTCGTCCTGGGGGTGGCGCTCATAGCGGTGCTCCTCGCCCCTGCGGCCTCGCCTGCCGCGGCGCACGGTCAGGACCCGGGCGACCGTGCCGTGATCGGCGGAAGACCCGTGAGTGCCGAGAGCCATCCGTGGGTGGCGGCGCTCTCCAGCCGCTCGCGGTTCGGCCCGGAGCGCTCGGGGCAGTTCTGCGGCAGTGCCGTCGTGGGCCCCCGTACGGCCGTCACGGCGGCGCACTGCGTCAGCCGCGAGGTGCTGGGCACCGACCCGTCCCAGGTCGACGATCTGCGTGTCATCACCGGCCGGGGCGATCTCAGGCAGACGACGGGCAAGGAGATCGCCGTCGAGTCCTGGAAGGTCAATCCGGAGTACGACCCCAAGACCAACAAGGGGGACATCGCGGTTCTGCGGCTGGCTTCCGCACTGCCGCAGAACGCCGTCCTCCCGATGGCTCAGAAGGGTGATTCCGCGTACAAGGCGGGCACGGCGGCGACGGTCTACGGCTGGGGCGACACCACGGGGCGTGGGGACTACGCGAACACCCTGCACGCGGCGGCGGTCAACGTGCTGCCGGACGCGGACTGTGAGCGCGCGTATCCGGGGTCGGCCGAGGGCACGTACGACCCGGTCACGATGTTGTGCGCAGGCGTCAAGCAGGGGGGCAAGGACGCCTGCCAGGGTGACAGTGGTGGCCCTCTGGTCGCTCAGGGCAAGCTCGTGGGGTTGGTTTCGTGGGGGATCGGGTGCGGGCAGCAGGGGCGTCCAGGGGTGTATACGCGGATCTCAGCGGTGCAGTCCGTCATCGGGGCCCAAGACGGCGCGACCACGCCGACGGGATCCTGAGCGGCACGCAGGCGCCATGGAGGCGGCACGCAGGCGGCATGCGGGCGGGGACCGTACGGCTCAGCACACATCGACCGCAGCGAGCCCCGGCGCATCGAATTGCCGACGCTCCGTGTCGGTCGGGGAACCGCGCCGACCGGCGCACCGTGCCGGTCGGCGAACCGCATCGACTGGCGAACCGTGCCGCCCGAGGGACCATGCCGACCGGCGAACCGCATCGACGGGGGAGCCGTGCCGGGCGCGCGGGTACGCCCCGGTCAGTGGCTGGCCACGGAGTGGATTCGGCCATGAGCGTGGGCTAGCTCAGCCAGGTGCGCGCCGGGCAGGGGTGGGCGGGCGTGCGCTGGGTGAGAAACGACGAGGGCGGACGGTCCTCCCGCTGGTGGGAGGGCCGTCCGCCGATACCGGCCTGTGCCGGGGTAGCTCGTCGGATGCGGACGCGAAGGCGTCAGCTCAGCAGGTCACCGTTCGTCTTCACCCGCAGTGGCAGGAGTCGCGGTGAGCTTCTCCGTCTCGTCCTGTATCTCCGCGGCGATCTTCTTGAGCTCCGGCTCGTACTTACGGCCGTGGTGGGCGCAGAACAGCAGCTCTCCGCCACTCACCAGGACAACGCGCAGGTAGGCCTGGGCGTTGCAGCGGTCACAGCGGTCGGCTGCAGTCAGCGGGGTCGCGGGGGTCAGAACTGTAGTCACGTCGCCTCTTCTCTAGCTCGACGAGCTGTCGTACCAGGGTCAACATCCAACCAGGCCGAAAACGTTCCCGCTCTGGCCTTCATTCCCGGACTTTTTTGGCCGGGAGGCCGGATTGTTGCCGGGTGGCGGCGAATGGGCCGTATTGCAGGGGTTGGGGTTTCCGTCTGTTGTGTTCGGTCTGTCGTGGAGTTTGTGACGGTGGGTGGTGGCTGGCTCCTGCCAGTGGCGCCGGCAGGCTTCCGTCGTGCCGTTGGGTTGTCGTCCGACTCCGGGCTGTTCCCTCCTCCGTTGTGGAGGACGTGCCCGGAGCCTAAACGGTTCATGCCTGGATGGGAACGTGATGTGTGAGTCACCCAGGCGGGTTATCGAACAGGATATCGAATGTGAGCTAGCATGGCGGTTCTCCTTATCCCTGTCCTGGGTCGTGCATCACGCGCCGTCCTGGGCCTCGGTACCCTCTGACGCGGCAACCCAGCCGTCTCAAGCAGAATTCAGCGAGGAGCGAACCGCGTGACCGCCGACATGTCCGTGCCGTCCACCGCACTGCTGACCGGGGCAGACCGTGAGGGCGGTTCCAATTACACCGCGCGGCATCTGCTCGTCCTGGAGGGCTTGGAGGCCGTCCGCAAGCGGCCTGGCATGTACATCGGCTCGACCGACAGTCGCGGCCTGATGCACTGCCTGTGGGAAATCATCGACAACTCCGTTGACGAAGCCCTGGGGGGCTACTGCGACCGGATCGAGGTCACGCTCCACGAGGACGGTTCGGTCGAGGTCACCGACAACGGGCGGGGCATCCCAGTCGACATCGAGCCGAAGACGGGGCTCTCCGGTGTCGAGGTCGTGATGACCAAGCTGCACGCCGGCGGCAAGTTCGGTGGCGGCTCCTATGCGGCCTCCGGTGGTCTGCACGGCGTCGGCGCTTCGGTGGTGAACGCGCTCTCCTCGCGCCTGGACGTCGAGGTCGACCTGCACGGCCGGACCAACACCATCAGTTTCCGCCGTGGTGTGCCCGGCATCTTCACCGAGTCAGGCCCCGAGGCGCCCTTCGATCCCTCCAGCGGGGTACTCAAGGGCAAGAAGATCCCCAAGACGCGTACGGGGACCCGGGTCCGCTACTGGTCCGACCGGCAGATCTTCCTCAAGGACGCCAGGCTCTCCCTGGACACGCTGTACGCGCGTGCCCGCCAGACCGCGTTCCTGGTGCCGGGGCTGACACTTGTCGTACGGGACGAGCGGGGCCTGGACGGTGAGGACGCCTCGGAGGAGACGTTCCACTACGACGGCGGCATCAGCGAGTTCTGCGAGTACCTCGCCCCCGACAAGCCGGTCTGTGACGTGCTGAGGTTGCAGGGGCAGGGAACGTTCAAGGAGACCGTGCCGGTTCTCGACGACCGCGGGCACATGATCCCCACGGAGGTTCAGCGGGAGCTCGGCGTGGATGTCGCGCTGCGCTGGGGGGCCGGGTACGACACGACCGTCAGGTCGTTCGTGAACATCATCGCGACGCCCAAGGGCGGCACCCACGTCGCCGGCTTCGAGCGCGCCGTCACCAAGACGGTCAACGAGGCGCTGCGCACGAACAGGCTGCTGAAGGTCGCCGACGACGACGTCGTCAAGGACGACGCCACCGAGGGGCTCACCGCGGTGGTGACCGTCCGGCTGTCCGAGCCGCAGTTCGAAGGGCAGACCAAGGAGGTGCTGGGGACCTCCGCGGCCTCACGCATCGTCGGGCAGGTGGTGGCCAAGGAGCTGAAGGCCTTCCTGACCTCTTCCAAGCGCGACGCGAAGGCGCAGGCCCGCTCCGTGCTGGAGAAGGTCGTCGCCGCGGCCCGCACGCGGATCGCCGCGCGGCAGCACAAGGAGGCGCAGCGTCGCAAGACCGCGCTGGAGTCCTCGACGCTGCCCGCCAAGCTGGCCGACTGCCGTGCCGACGACATCGACCGCACCGAGTTGTTCATCGTCGAAGGCGACTCGGCGCTCGGCACCGCGAAGGTGGCCCGCAACTCGGAGTTCCAGGCGTTGCTGCCGATCCGCGGCAAGATCCTCAACGTGCAGAAGTCGTCCGTCTCCGACATGCTCAAGAACGCCGAGTGCGGCGCGATCATCCAGGTCATAGGAGCCGGGTCAGGGCGGTCCTTCGACATCGACCAGGCCCGGTACGGCAAGGTCATCTTCCTCGCCGACGCCGATGTGGACGGCGCCCACATCCGCTGTCTGCTGCTCACGCTCTTCCAGCGCTACATGCGGCCGATGGTCGAGGAGGGCCGGGTCTTCTCCGCGGTGCCGCCGCTGCACCGGATCGAGCTGATCAACCCGAAGAAGGGCCAGGACAAGTTCCTGTACACCTACTCGGACAACGAGTTGCGGCAGACGCTGCTGGAGCTCGAACGCAAGGGGACCCGCTACAAGGAGTCCATCCAGCGTTACAAGGGGCTGGGCGAGATGGACGCAGACCAGCTGGCGGAGACGACGATGGACCCGCGGCACCGCACGCTGCGCCGCATCAACATCAGCGACCTGGAGGCGGCCGAGGAGGCGTTCTCCCTGCTGATGGGCAGCGAGGTGGCTCCCCGCCGGGAGTTCATCAGCTCCTCCGCCGCCACGCTGGACCGCTCCCGCATCGACATCTGAGCCGGAGAGCCCGGCCTGCTACGGCTGGGGGCGCGTCCGACGCCAGGGGCCGGCCTGGCCGTTGGCGTGGGGCTCCGTGGGCCGGTCTCCCCGTTCGCGCCCGATGCCAGGGGGCGGCCTCGTCGTCCACGTACCGCTCGTGGGCCGGTCTCCCCGTTCGCGTCCGACGCCACGGACTGCTCTCGCCGTTCGCGCCCGATGCCAGGGGACGGCCTCGTCGTCCATGTACCGCTCGTGGGCCGGTCTCGCCGTGCGCGTGCGGGTCTCCCGGCCGGCTCCGCGGCTCGTGGCCGGCTCCGCGGCTCGTTCACCTGAAGAGGTGAACGAGCCGGTTTGGGCCGAACAGCAGCCCAGTGGTGCGCTCATTCTGACGGCATGCGCATCGACGATCCCTGGTACGACTCCCTCTCCACGGGCGGCCCCCGGCCCGGTTGTCCTCCCACTCCGGGCGCTGTCCCGCCCCCGAGGGACCGCAGTGGACCGGTGCGGCCGGGCACGCGCGAGGTGTACCTGACGGTCCAGCGCGGCGCGGCGTTCCACGAAGTGCGCGGCCGATACCGGCGTTTCGTGTGGCCGGCCGGTGCGGCGTTCCTGGTGTGGTACCTGACCTATGTGGTCCTCGCCGTCTCCGCGCCCGGTCTGATGGCCAGACCGGTGGCGGGTGTACTCAACGTCGCGATGGTCGCCGGGCTCGCGCAGTTCGCCTCGACGTTTCTGCTCACCTGGCTGTACGCGCGCCATGCCCGGCTGCGCAGAGACCGGCTCGCCTTCGAACTGCGCTGGAAAACCCAGGACATGGTCCGAGGCGTGCGCGCGGTCGCACGGGAGGGTGCCAGGTGAGCGGCGAGGGCCAGTCGCTGATCCTGGCGCTGTTCGGCGCCGTCGTCGTGGCGACGCTGGTCATCACGCGCCGGGCAGGCAGCGGGCGCCGTGGCTCGTCGGAGGAGTTCTTCGCCGGGGGCCGGCTCTTCTCCCCGGTGGAGAATGGTTTCGCCATCGCCGGGGACCACATGTCGGCGGCCTCCTTCCTCGGCATCTCCGGACTAGTCGCGCTCTACGGCTACGACGGCATGCTGTACTGCGTGGGTTTCCTGGCGGCATGGCTCGTCGTGCTGTTCTTCGTCGCCGAACCTGTGCGCAACTGCGGCCGTTTCACCCTCGCCGACGTTCTCGCCGCGCGCCTGCGGGAACGGCCGGTGCGCATCGCTCTGGGCGCTTCGTCGGTGACGGTCTCCGTGCTCTACCTCGTGGCGCAGATGGTCGGTGCGGGCAGTGTGGTCGCGCTGCTGCTCGACGACCCCGGCGGAGCGGCGTACACCTGGACGGTGCTGGGGGTCGGCGGCCTGATGGTCTGCTACGTCACGTGGGGCGGGATGCGGGCGACCACCTGGATCCAGATCCTCAAAGCCGTGCTGCTGGTGGGAGGCGCGCTCGCCCTCAGCGTGCTGGTGCTGCTGCGCTTCGGCGGTGACCTGTCGCACCTGCTGACGAGTGCCGCCGAACACAGCGGCCACGGCGCCGACTTCCTGGCCCCCGGCCTGCAGTACGGGAGCAGCGGGTGGGCCGCCAGGCTCGATGTGGTCAGCCTCGGGCTGGCGCTCGTCTTGGGCACGGCCGGACTGCCGCACATCCTGGCGCGCTTCTCCACAGTGCCCACGGCGCGGGCCGCTCGCCGGTCGGTCGTGTGGTCGACCGTTCTGATCGGCGGCTTCTACCTGATGGCCCTCGTCCTCGGCGCCGGTGCGGCGGCTTTGGTCGGCACGGAGGCTGTCCGCCACTCCGGCCCCGCCGGGAACACGGCGGTCCCCCTGTTGTCCCTCGAACTGGGCGGCGGGGCGGGCTCCACCGGTGGAACCGTCCTGTTCGCACTGGTCGCCGCCGTCGCCTTCGCCACCATCCTGGCGGTGGTCGCGGGAGTCACGCTCGCCGCTTCGGCGGCCGTGGCCCACGACCTGTACGAGTCGTCGGCCAGGCGGAGACGGCCGGGGAAGGCGGGCTCGCGACAGGCACTCCATGAGGCAGCAGACCGGCGGGCCCGCGGCCAGGGGCCGGCGGGTGGCCGGAGCGAGGTGGCGGTGGCCCGGCGCGCGGCGGTTGCCATCGGAGTGCTGGCCGTCGGGCTGAGCCTGCCGGCGCGGGAGCTGAACGTGGCGTTCCTGGTGGGCCTCGCCTTCGCCGTGGCTGCCTCGGCGCACCTTCCGGTACTGCTGTACGCGGTGTTCTGGCGCCGTTTCACCACCCGCGGGGCCGTGTGGGCGGTGTACGGGGGCCTGCTGTCCTCGATGGTGCTCGTGGTGCTCTCGCCCGTCGTCTCCGGCGCCCCACACGCCCTCTTCCCCGGTCTGGACCTCGCGTACTTCCCGCTGGAGAACCCCGGAATCATCTCGGTTCCGTTCGGCTTCCTGTGCGGCTGGCTCGGCACGCTGCGTTCCCGCGAGCGTCTCGACGAGGGGCGGTACGCCGAGACGGAGGTCCGTTTCCTCACGGGCGCGGGCGCGGTCTGACGCCCTCGCGCCCCTCCGGTGGCTCTCCTGCCCCGTGCGGGGGCCCGCTCCGAGGGACTGCTGGGTGCAGCGCTTCCGGCAGGGTCACGGTGAACTCCGCGCCGCCTTCCGTGCTCTCGCCGATCCGGGCGGTGCCGCCGTGCCGCTCCGCCAGCCGCCGCACCAGGGCGAGACCGAGCCCGCGTCGGCCGTGCGCGGGCGGCTCCTTGGTGGACCAGCCCTCGGTGAACACTCTCTCGCGGTGCCGGGCGGGGATGCCTGGACCGTTGTCGCTCACCCGCAGTTCGACCCCGGTCCCGCGCGGCCCCGCGGTCGTGGCGAGGGCCACCTCCACCTCTCCGTCGGGCGTGCCGGCCACCGCGTCGAGGGCGTTGTCCACCAGGTTGCCCAGCACCGTCGCCAGTTCCGGGGGATCCACCAGGCGGTCGGGCAGCAGCGTGCCGGCCGCGATACGCAGGGCGACCCCGCGTTCCGCCGCCACCGTGGCCTTGCCGACCAGCAGCGCGGCGAGCATCGGATCGCGCACGTGTCCGGATATCTCCTCGGCCGTCGCCCGGTGCACCCCGACGGTTTCGCTCAGATACGCGACCGCGTCCTCCACCATGTCCAGCTGGAGCAGCCCGAGCAGGATGTGCAGGCGGTTGGCGTGTTCGTGGTCTTGGGCGCGCAGGGCGTCGATCAGTCCCTGCGAGCCGTCGAGTTCCCGGCCGAGCAGCTCCAGTTCCGTCCGGTCGCGCAGGGTGGCCACCGCGCCGCCGTCGTTCGTGGGCATCCGGTTGGCGACCAGCACCCTTCCACCGCTGACGGTCAGCAGGTCGGCTCCCGGCACCTCGCCCGCCAGCAGCTTGGCCGTACGCCCGGCGCCCAGCGCCTGGTGCGGGGACAGACCGATGTGGTGGGGCGCCAGGCCCAGCAGGCGCTGTGCCTCGTCGTTGACGAGCCGGATCCTGCCCGCGCCGTCCAGGGCCACGACGCCCTCGCGAATGCCGTGCAGGATCGCTTCCCGCTCGGCCAGCAGCGCGCTGATGTCCGAGAACGCGAGATCGTGGGTGCGTTTTTGCAGCCGTCGGAACAGGAGGAGCGCGGCCAGTGCGCCGACCCCGAGCGCGCCGCCCGCGTAGGCGAGCAGACCGGGTACGGCGCGGAGGAAGCGGTCGCGCACGCTGTCGTAGGCGATCCCCACCGAGACCGCTCCGACGACCCGCCCCGCACTGTCGCGCAGTGGCACCTTCCCGCGGGCCGATCTGCCCAGTGTTCCCTCGTCGATGTGGTGCACCTCGCGGCCGGCGAGCGCCGGCCCGGGGTCGGTGGACACGTGTGCGCCGATCCGGGCCGGCTCCGCGTGCGACCAGCGGATGCCCCGGGTGTCCATCACCACGATGTAACTGGCTCCGGTGGCGCGGCGCACCCTCTCCGCCAGCCGCTGGACGGGGCCGTCGCGGGAGGGGCCGCGGCCCTCGGTCAGCAGTTCGGGCAGCTTCGGCTCGGCCGCGGTCGCCTGGGCGATGGCCAGCGCGCGCCGGGACGCCTGGTCGTCGAGCTGCGCGCTGAACGGCGCGAGGAACAGCCCCGTCGCCAGGGCGGTCACCCCCGTGACGACCGCCAGTTGCATGAGCAGCACCTGGGACGACACGCGCCGCGGCCACCCGGGCAGGCCGACCCGGAGGCGCCGTCGCCCGCCGGGCGGGCGCCGCGCCGAGCGGCGGCCGACTGACCGGGAGGTGGGCATGCCACGACTGGACGACGTGCCGGGACGGCTCGCGGGCGACGTACCGGGAGGACTACCGGACGACGTGCCGGGACGGCTGTGGGGCGGCGTGCCGGGGAGGGACACGGGGCGACCTCGCGGCGGGAGAGGGGACGGAACACGCGTCTTCACATCTCTTCGAGCGCCTCGACGTCCAGGCGCACCGGGTCGGCGGGCTCCGCCCCGCAGCTCGCCGGAACGGCGGGGCCCTGGGCGCGCTCCCGGAGGACCACCCGCCAGCGCCGGCCATCCGCGTGGGCTACCGTCACGATCCGGCGCTGACCGTCCGGATCAGGCCGCACCGCGAGGACGGACACCGCGTCCGCCCGCAGCTCGCCGGTCAGCTCCCGTACGGCGAGATCGGCCGCCTGCCCCGGCCGGTCCCAGGCCGAGCGGCCCCGGCAGCCCTCCAGGGAAACCTGCCCGTCACGCACCGCGTCGAGCACGCTCTTGACGCCCGCGGCGTCCAGACGCCCGTACGCGTAACCGTGCGGGAGCACCAGGAGTGTCGGAGCGAACCGGTGGCCGCCGAGGTGGGTGATCTCCCAGACGTTCGCACTGCCGGTTGCCGCGAGCTCGGCTGCCAGAGGCCTGCCGAGCAGAGCGCAGCAGCGGTCCCGTTTGCCGTTGGTGCACACGAGTGCGAGAGGGCTGCCTTCGTACGGCTCCCAACACGGCCCCGAAGCGGCGCCGCTCGCAGGGGGTGCCGGACCGTCGAAGGCGGCGAAGTCCACAGCGCGCAGCGCCTCCAGGCCACCGTCGCCGGACAGCCGTGCCGTGAGCACCCAGGACGCGCCGGGCACGGTGCGGGCCAGGAAGACCCGGTGGCCGGCCGGGGGGGAGTGGTCCGCGTGCCGTCCTGGGCGCCGGATCAGGGCGACACGGGCACCATGGGCGCTCGCCGCGGCGTCGAGCGCCTGGCCGAGTCCCGGATCGAGGCGGCTCTGCGTCAGTGCCTTCCTGCCCCAGGGCCCCGGTTGTTCCACCAGCAGCCAGGTGCGGGCTGTGGCCGCTGTTCCCGTCAGGGGTTCGGCCAGGGCCCGGGAGGCCGTCGCACACGTGCTCACACAGGCGACCCTAACCTGCCCTTCCCCGTCCCGCGCGGCACCGCCGCCCATCCCGCCGCGGCCCATCCCGCCGCGGCCCATCCTGCCGTCGCCCACCCCG
>NZ_JASKYT010000299.1:0-10894 GCF_041028275.1 Streptomyces sp. PU-14G | reverse complement strand
GGTGAGGCTGTGCGGGCCCGTCACTCACGGACCTTCCGGAGGCATCGACACCCATGCGAACGACCACAGCCCGACGCACCTCCTTCGCGGCGCTCTCGCCGCACGCGGTGAGCGGCAGGACGAGCGCCAGCGCGCCGAGCGCCGCGAAGGAGGTGCGTCGGGCTGTGGTCGTTCGCATGGGTGTCGATGCCTCCGGAAGGTCCGTGAGTGACGGGCCCGCACAGCCTCACCCGACACCGGCCATGCCGTCCAAGACGCGATCGCGCGAACTCATGCGCAATCCGCATGGCAGCGGCGGCGGCATAGAGTGGCGGGCGTGGATCTGGTGGGTGCGTGCCGAGCGTTTGTGCAGGTGAGCGAGCGCGGCAGCTTTACGGCCGGGGCGGCGGCTGCGCGCATGTCGCAGTCGGTCGCCAGCCGTCGCGTCGCCGCGCTCGAACAACACCTCGGTGAGCGGCTGTTCGAGCGGAGCTCGCGCAGGGCGCGGCTGACCCCGTTCGGACGCTCCCTGCTCCCGGCCGCCCGCCGCCTGGTGCTCGCCGCCGAGGAACTGGAACACGAGGCGGCGACCGCCCACCAGCGGCCCGTACCCCTGGCCGTGCCCGACACCTGCCCCACGCCCGGCCTGGCCCGCCTCGCCGCTGCCGCCCGCAGCCTGGGCATGGTCCTCGACCCGCGTACGGCGGCGCCTGCCGAGCGCCCGCACCTGGTCCGCTCCCAGCAGGTGCGGGCCGCCCTCGTCGCGGTGCCGCCCGACCAGGCACGCTGGTCGGTACCGCTCGGTCTCGCCACGGTCGCCGAGCCCACCGGGCGGCGCCTGTTCCTGGAGGCCCTCCGCCCCCGCCGCACCCGGCGCGGGCGGCCCCGGCGGGTGTGGGTCCAGCCCGAGGACGACGTACCCCACGTCCGCGACCGCCTCACGCGCCTGGGCGACTCGGTGGGTCTGCTGCCCACCCAGGTGTCCGTCGCCACCAGCCTCACCCAGGCGGCGGCCCAGGTGCTCTCGGGCGACGACCTGCTGCTGTGCTCACCCGTGCAGGCACAGGAGTTCGCTCTGCACTGGCGTCCCCTCGGCGAACTCGACATGGAGCGCACCTACGGTCTCCTCGCCGCGGAGGAGGGCGACGCCGAACGGCTCGGCGACCGCCTCGGTGACGCTCTCGCCCACTGCCTGGGCGCCGGAGCGGAACCCGCGGGAGCGGAATCCGCCGGAGCGGAACCCGCCGAAGCGCGAGCGGCCGGAGCGGGGCCGGCCGCCGACCGTACGCAAAGACGCAGACCGCCGCACTCGCGCGGAACCCCGGCAGCGGGACGGGCCGGGCAGACCTCCCCCGACACGGCGACGACCCACACGCCGGCCCCCCACGCACCGACCACCCGCACACCGACCACCGAGCCGAAGGACGAAGGGACGACGCGCACATGACGGCCGAGGGACTGCTCCGCACGCTGCGCCAGGATCTGCGCGACGGCGGCCTGTTCGGCTCGTTCCTCGTGCGCGATCTCCACACCGGGGACGAGGTCGGTATCGAGCCCGACATCGAACTGCCCGTCGCCTCCCTGGTCAAGTTGCCCCTGGCGATAGCGACGCTCGAACGCGTCCGGCGCGGCGAGCTGGCGGGGGACAGGGCGCTGGAGGTGAGGCCCGGACGGATCACCCGGCCGGGGCCGACCGGACTGACCCGGTTCCGGCACCCGGCCCGGGTCGCCGTCGACGACCTGCTCTACCTGGCCACCTCCCTCAGCGACAACACCGCCGCCGACGCCCTGTTCGGCCTCACCCCGCCGGCGCGCGTGGACGCCATGCTGGGAGAGCTGGGGCTCACCGGCATCGCCGTCCGCCACACGATGGACGAACTGACCGACACCCCCGTCGAGCGCCTGCGCACCCAGGAGGCGCACCTGGCCCACTCGCTGGCCATCGACGCGGGCACCGTCGGGCGCGGCCACCGGCTGCCGCAGCTCGACGTCACCCGCGCCAACACCGGTACGGCGCGGGCCTTCACCGACCTCCTCCAGGCCCTGTGGACCCCCTCTGCCGTGCACCCGGAGGTGACCGCGCGCCTGCGCACGCTGATGGGGGACAACGTGATGCGCCACCGGCTCGCCCCCGACTTCAGCTCCGACTCCTCGTCCTGGTCGTCCAAGACGGCGACGCTGCTCAACCTCCGCCACGAGGTGGGCGTCGTCCAGCACGCCGACGGTGCCGTCTACGCCGTCGCGGCCCTGACGGAGTCCCGCGTCCCGGCCGCCACCCAGCCAGGGGCCGAGGCCCTCATGGCGCAGGTGGCCCGCGAGCTGCGGGACCACCTGCGGCACGGCTGAGCCGCCGCCGATCCGGTGGCGCCCGCGGTCAGTTCGCCCACCACTGGTCGTGGGCGAGCTTCCCCACCAGGGCGACGACCGTCACCAGAAGGACGCCGCGTACGAAGCCGCTGCCCCGCTTGAGCGCCATGTGGGCGCCGACGAACGCGCCGGTCATGTTGCACAGGGCCATGACGAGAGCGAGGCCCCACAGCACCGTGCCCTGCCAGGTGAACATGGCCAGCGCGCCGATGTTGGTGCAGACGTTGACGACCTTCGTGGTGGCCGAGGCGTTGACCATGTCCATGTTGAGGAGTGCCACCAGGGCGATCACCAGGAAGGTGCCGGTCCCGGGCCCCAGCAGCCCGTCGTAGAAGCCGATGCCGACGCCCGCGACGGCGAAGGCGCTCAGCACCCGGGCCCGGGTCGCCGCGCCACCCGGCGCGTGCCCGAAGTGGGGCCGCAACACGACGAACGCGGCGACCGCCAGCAACAGCACGATGATCAGCGGACGCAGTACCGCGCTGTCCACCCCGGCGGCGAAGAACGCGCCGCCGAGCGAGGCGAGCGCCGCGACGAGGCCGAGCCGGGCCGCGAGCCGCAGGTCGAGCGGGGTCTTGCGGGCGTACGTGACCGCCGCGGCCGAGGTCCCCACCACGGCGGACGCCTTGTTGGTGCCCAGCGCCCAGGCGGGCGGCAGATGCGGAAGCGCGATCAGCAGAGCGGGCAACTGGAGCAGGCCACCGCCGCCGACGACGGCATCGATCCAGCCGGCCAGGGCGGCGGCCACGCACAGCATCGCGACCGTCGTGAACGATATGTCATACACGGATGTGAGCAGTCCTCGTCATCAGCGCGGCGGCCGGTGCGAGCCACGGCGGCGCCGCTGAGTGGAGTGGCTGCCCCGCGCGGCGCGGGCTCACCGGTGCGTCAGCCCGCCTGCTGCGGGGCCGCCCCAGCATCGCAGACCCCCCTCCCGCTCGTACGTACGGCCGTTCGGGTAGCCCTCGGCTGCCGGGCCCTCGCACGCCGGAGCGGTCACGGCGCGGGCACCCCCGTCGCGTGATCGACTGGCGGACGGCGCCGCGCCCGCGTGCGACGGCGCCGCCGAGCACACGAGGGAAGGGCCGCGATGCGCCGCAGCGCGACGAAGCGCCACCCGCAGGGACCAGCCGCGCGTGCCGCGGCGCACCGGCGCACCGGAGCCGTGCGGTGAAGGGCGTGCCGGGCCCCACCGACCACGTCGTCGTGGTCGGTGCCGGCCTGTCCGGGCTGTCCGCCGCACTGCACCTGCTCGGCGCCGGGCGGCGGGTGACGGTCCTGGAGAGCGCACAGGGCCCTGGAGGCAGGGCAGGACGCCTCGAACGCTCCGGATACCGGATCGACACCGGACCCACCGTCCTGACGATGCCCGAGCTGGTCGCCGACGCCTTCGCCGCCGTCGGCGACAGCCTCACCGACAGACTCGACCTCGTCCCCCTCCGCCCCGCCTACCGGGCGAGCTTCGCCGACGGCAGCCGCCTGGACGTCCACAGCGACGCCGCGGCCATGGCGGCCGAGGTCGCCCGCTTCGCCTCGCCCGAGGCCGCCGACGGCTACCTTCGGCTCCGCGACTGGCTGCAACGGCTCTACCGGATCCAGATGCGGCGCTTCATCGACGCGAACTTCGACACCCCGCTCGAGCTCCTCCACCCCGACCTCGCGCGCCTGGCCGCGCTGGGCGGCTTCGGCAGGCTGGACAACCGCATCACCCGCTTCCTGCCCGACGACCGGCTGCGGCGCGTCTTCACCTTCCAGGCGCTGTACGCGGGCGTCCCGCCCCAGCGGGCGCTGGCGGCCTACGCCGTCATCGCCTACATGGACACCGTCGCCGGCGTCTACTTCCCCCGCGGCGGCATGCACGCACTGCCCCGCGCCATGGCGGACGCGGCGCGCGACGCGGGAGCCGACCTGCGCTACGGGCGGCGCGTGCGGAGCATGGAGCGGTCGGGGCGGCGGGTGAGCGCCGTCCTCACCGACGACGAGCGCGTCCCCTGCGACGCCGTCGTCCTCACCCCCGACCTGCCCACCTCCTACGCCCTGCTCGGACACCGGCCGCGCCGCCCGCTGGCCCTGCGGCACGCGCCCTCGGCGGTGGTGCTGCACCTGGGGACCGACCGCACCTGGCCGCAACTGGCGCACCACACCCTCTCGTTCGGCGCGGCCTGGCAGCGCACCTTCCGGGAACTGACCCGCCAGGGCCGCCTGATGAGCGACCCCTCCCTGCTCATCACCCGCCCGACCACCACGGACCCCGCGCTGGCTCCTGTGGGGCGGCACCTGCACTACGTCCTCGCCCCCTGCCCCAACACCGACCTCGGCCCCAGCGCCCGGCAGTGGCGCGACCTGGCCCCCGGCTACCGCGAGGCGCTGCTGGGCCACCTGGAGCGTCGGGGCCTGAGAGGCATCGCCGACTCGGTGCACGACGAGCTGATGGTGACCCCCGCCGACTGGAGCGCCCAGGGCCTCGCCGCGGGCACACCGTTCTCCGTGGCGCACACCTTCGCCCAGACCGGCCCCTTCCGGCCCCGCAACCTGGTGCGCGGCACCGACAACGCCGTCCTGGCCGGCTGCGGCACCACGCCAGGTGTCGGCGTACCCACCGTGCTGCTCTCGGGCAAGCTCGCCGCCGCCCGCCTCACGGGTGCCCCCTCCGGAACGGCCGGCCGAGCACCGCGCAGCACGGCCGGGTCCCGCACCGCAGGAAGGCCCCTCGCCCATGACGGAACGTGAACTCGACGCCGCGGGCATCACCGGCGCGGCCCTCCGCGACGCCTACCGGGTCTGCCGCCGGCTCAACGCCCGCCACGGCAGAACCTACTTCCTCGCCACCCGGCTGCTGCCCCCCGACCGCCGCCCGGCCGTCCACGCCCTCTACGGCTTCGCCCGCTGGGCCGACGACATCGTCGACGACCCGGACGTCCGCGACGGCCCCGAATCCCCCGGCGATTCCGAATCCCCCGGCGAGCCCGAAGCCCCCGAAGCCCCCGGCGATCCCGCGAGCGCGGACCGGCGCCTGGCCGCCCTCGACGAGATGGACAGCCACCTGGCCTCCGCCCTGCGCACGGGCGTGGGGACGGGCACGGGGACGGGCACGGGCGAGGGTACAGGCGCGGGCGCGGGCGCGGGCGCAGGCGCGGGCACGGCTGCGCCGCCTGTCGTCCGCGCCCTCGCCCACACCGCGGCCCGCTACGCCATCGACCACCGGCACTTCGCCGACTTCATGGCGTCCATGCGCAGCGACCTGACCGTCACCCGCTACCCCACCTACACGGACCTGCGCCGCTACATGCACGGCTCCGCCGCCGTCATCGGACTGCAGATGCTGCCGGTCCTCGGCACCGTCGTCCCCCGCGAGGAGGCCGCACCGCACGCCGCCGCCCTCGGCGTCGCCTTCCAGCTGACCAACTTCCTGCGCGACGTGGGCGAGGACCTCGACCGGGGCCGCGTCTACCTGCCCGAGGACCTGCTGGGTTCCTTCGGCGTCGACCGCGCGCTGCTGCGCTGGAGCCGCGACACCGGACGCGCGGACCCCCGCGTCACCGCGGCCCTCGCCGCGGCGCTCGACCTCACCCGCGGCGTCTACCGGCAGGCCCGCCCCGGTCTCGACATGCTCGACCCGCGCGCCAGGCCCTGTATCAGGACCGCGTTCGTCCTCTACGGCGCGATCCTCGAGACCATCGCGGACAACGGCTTCGACGTGCTGCACCGCAGAGCCGTCGTGCCGCGTCGCCGCCGTGCCGTCCTCGCGCTGGACGGCTTCACTCGCGTCGCCGCTGTACGGCTGCGCGCCGCGCACGGAAACACCTGCGCCGTCACGGAATCCGGAAGCCGCGGCGGCACGCCGACGCGCCGCCCGGGCCCGCGCCGCGCGCGGCACCACCCGGCCGCCCTCGCCCCGTACCCCCAGCTGATGGAGGCACCATGACCGACGGTGCGCCGCCCGCGCCCCCACGCACCCGCCGCACTCCGCTGGCCCTGCGCCGGCGCGCGGTCCCCTGGGAGCGCCAGCGGCCCACCTGGCGCGCGGCACGGCCAGGGCTCATCGAGGACGCGCTGCGCCGCGCCGGCAAGCGGCCCTCGGGCAACTGGTACGTCCTCGGCGCGTCCCGCGAGATGACCCGGGGGCGTCCACTGGGCCGGACCGTCGCCGGAGTGGAGGTCGTCGCCTGGTACGACGCGCAGGGCAGGATCCGCGCGGGAGCCGGCGCCTGCCCGCACCTGGGAGCGCCGCTGAGGGACAGCCCCGTGCGCTGCGGGCAACTGGTCTGCCACTGGCACGGCATGGCCTTCGACGGGCGGCCGAGGCCCGGCTGGGAGCCGTATCCGGCCTACGACGACGGGGTACTGGCCTGGGTGCGGCTCGACGGGGCGGGCGGCGAGGAGCCCACCGAGCGGCCCGTCGTGCCCACCAGGCCGCGGCCTGGCCGCTCCGTGGCGGCCGTGCACACCGCCGTCGGCCGCTGTACGCCCGACGACGTCGTCGCCAACCGCCTCGACCCCTGGCACGGCGCCTGGTTCCACCCGTACTCCTTCGTCGACCTGACGGTGGTCAGCACCCCTGACGAGGCGCCACCGGACGGGGCGCCGGGCGGCGAGGTGTCCGACGGCTTCGTGGTCGACGTCTCCTTCAAGGTGGCGGGGCGCGCGGTGGTGCCGGTACGGGCCGTGTTCACCGCACCGGAACCGCGCACCGTCGTCATGCACATCACCGCGGGGGAGGGCCGGGGCTCCGTCGTCGAGACGCACGCGACCCCGCTGGAGTCCGAGGCGTCCGGCGAGCCCCGCACCCTGGTGACCGAGGCGGTCGTGGCGCACTCGCCCCGCGCCGGGTTCGCCCTCGCCCGCGCCTGCGCCCCGGTGGTGCGGGCGCTGCTGCGGACGGGCGCCAGGCGGCTGTGGCTCGACGACCTCGCCTACGCCGAACGCCGCTGGCACCTGCGCAGCACCCGCCGCTTCCCCGGGTGAGGGAAGCGCCCACACGGCGGTCTCTCAGCCCAGCCGCGCCAGTGCCCGCAGCGGCACCGAGCGGCCACGCCGCGGCACCGTCCACAGCGTCTGTCCTGCCACGCCCCAGCCCTCCAGCAGCGCGTTGGCGGCGAGGAATCCGCTGGTGGCCGCCCGTTCCATCAGGGCCACGGGCAGCCCGGTGCGCACCAGGTCCCCGGCGACGACCACACGCGGGTCGCAGGTGCGGACGGTGGGCCGGTCGCGGTAGCCGCCCACGGGGAAGAGGGGGCAGTCGGCCCGCCACTCGTGCACCTCGTCCACGGCCCGCGCCGCCCCCGTCTCCGGGTAGACGCGGGCCAGTTCGGCACGGAGCCGCTCCTGCGTCCGCCCGCGGTCGGCGGCCGGGTCGAGCGCGTAGGCGTGCAGCTCGACCACGGAGCCGCCGGTGCGCGCGGCCCAGCGTGCCGCCTCGCCCTCCCAACGTTCCAGCACGCTGACGTTGTCCAGCGGCCCGTAGCCGCTCGTGCCCAGGAAGCCGGGCCGCTCGCCGGCCACGGGACGGTCCAGCCACAGCCGCGAGACCAGGAAGGGCGGCGCCGTGCGCAGCCGCCCCACCCGCGCCCGCCAGCCGCTGTCGGCCAGCTGCCCGGAGGCGTCGGCCAGCGTGCGCAGCCCCGCGGTGTCCAGCGCCAGCACGGCCGCGTCGTACGCCTCCTCGCCGTCCCCGGTGGCCATTGTCAGGCCGCCGCCCGACGGCCGCACCTCGTGGACAGTCTCACCCGTCCGCAGCTCGACGCCCAGCTTGTCCAGGTAGCGTCCCAGCGGGTCCCACAGCGCCTGCGGGTAGGGCTCCTCGGGTACGTCGAAGAGCAGGCCCTCGCTGGAGCCGAGGAAGTAGATGTGGAACATCAGCGCCATCTCGGCCGCCGACAGCTCGCCCGGGTCGGCGAAGAAGCTGCGGGAGAAGGCCTCGAACGCCAGGTGGTGCGCCGCCTCGGGGAACCGGATGGCGGCCAGCAGCGCGCGGGCGCTGGTGGCGTCGAGGCGCTCGTACACCTCGGGCACCCGCACGTCCAGCAGGGGCAGGGCGGCGCGGGGGCGCATTCTGGCCAGGTCACGCGCGCCGAACGTGGGGCTCAGCGCCGCGAATCCGAGCGCGCTGTAGGGCGGGGTGCGCGGGACGTGCGCGAAGCTGTCGGACAGTCCGTCGCTGTGCCGCAGGGGGTAGTCGGGCAGGCCGCGCAGTGTCGTCAGTCCGGGATCGATGCGCCGCAGCAGCCCGCGCAGGTTGTAGTACTGGCGGAAGAACGCGTGGAAGCCGCGGCTCATCGTCGCCGCTGAGCCGTCGCCGAGGCGCACGGTGCGGCCCGCCAGCCGTCCGCCCAGTGCCTGTTCCCTCTCGTACAGCGTGACCCGCACGCCCCGCTCGGCCAGCCCTGTGGCGGCCGCGAGTCCGGCGATGCCGCCGCCGACGACGGCCGCCCGGGGCGCGGGCTCCGCGCAGCGCGTCCTTCCGGGCGCCGGGCGCAGCACGCACGCCCGCCGGTCCCGGCCCCGCCGCGCGCCCGCGCCGCGGGCGCTCCCGGCGGTCACCGGGCCACCGCCGGGAGGGTCTCGGGCACCGAGCCCGCGAACGTGTGCACGATCCCCGTCTGCCAGCCGGGCACCGGCAGCACCCGTACGTCCGAGAACCCCTGCCGGGCCATCCGCGCGGCGAACGCCTGGGCGGAGTCGAACGAGCGGACGGACAGCGCCAGGTGGCGGTAGAGCCGCGCGTCGCCGCACAGGGCGCCGAGCGGGCGGACGATCCCGCCGCACACGGCCTGCCACACCGCGCGGTGGGCCGGGCTGCCGCCGAGCGCGTACTCGTGCACCGCCAGCCGCCCGCCGGGCAGCAGCAGGCCCCGCACCGTGCGCAGCACCGCGTCGGGGTCCGTGACGTTGCGGAAGAGGTAGGCGGCGAACACCGCGTCGAAGGGGCCGGTGACCCCGGCCGCTTCGAGCTCCTCGGCACGGGCGTGGACGAAGGAGACACCGGCGCTCCACCGCTTGGTCGCGGCCCGCTCCAGCATCCCGGCCGACGCGTCCACCGCCACGATCTCCGCCAGGGGAACCGCCTTCGCCAGCGCCGCGGTGGAAGCGCCCGTCCCGCACCCCAGGTCCAGCAGCCGCAGCCCCAGCCCGTCCCAGGGGAGCGCCAGGCGCCGGGCCGAGCGGCGCAGTTGGGCGTGGTAGCCCGGGTTGGCCGCGACCAGCCGGTCGTAGGTGGAGGCCGCGTGGTCGAACGCGGCGGACAGCGCCTGGTCGCGCAAGAGCGTCATGGGAGCCTTCCGGCGGGGGATCGGGTCGGCGTGCGGCGCAGCAGCGGCAGCTCCGCGACGGTGTGCAGCATGGGCCGCAGGGGGGTGCGCAGGCCGAGGGCCACCTCCTCGGCCGGGGTGCTCGCACCGTCGAGGAAGCGCAGCAGCCGCCGCGCGGGAACGGCGTCGAACAGCCGGGTGAAGAACGCGGGCCCGTCCAGCCGTCCGCTGTGCAGGGCCCGCAGCAGCACCGCGTCCATCGCCAGCGCCCGGCGCGGATAGGCGCGCGGCGGGAGCGGCGTGCGGCCCCGGGCCAGGGCCGCCGCGATGTGCCGGGTCTGGCGCTGGATCGCCGCGAAGGTGTACCCCGTGGAGGGCCTGGTCGCGCCGCCCGCCGTACCGATCCGGAAGACCGAGGCGCCCGCCCGCCGGGCGAAGTGCCCGTCCGTCATGGGGATGATCCCCTGCTCGACGCCGGTCACCTCGTAGGCGCGCAGCCCCAGGACGTCCCGCGCGTACCGGGTGAGCGCCTTCTCGTAGCCGGCGTCGTCCAGCACGGCGGGGGAGAACTCGGTGTACTCCACGAGGGCTTCGGTGCGGCTGCACGGCAGCAGGTAGCAGAACGAGAGGCCGCTCGCGGGCTGGGGCGTGCGGAAGTCCATCAGTTCGGCGACACCCGGATCGAAGACGGCGGCCGGGGCGCGCACCAGCAGCCCGCGGAAGTGCTGCACCAGCCGCGTGCGCGCGCGGGGCAGCCGCGCGGGTGGCCGCGAGTCGAACACCCAGCGCGCGCGGACGGCCAGAGCGCGGCCGTCCTCGGTGACCCCGCGGACGAGCGCGCCACCGGGCACGTCGGCCACCTCACCGACGCGGGCGACCAGGCGCCGCAGCCCGGGGTGGCCCTCCAGCCGGGGGCGCACGAGCGCGGCGAAGTCGGGCGAGCGCAGCATCTTGTACCGCAGCGGCGCGGGCCGGGCCGTCACGGCGCCGCCGTCGTGGCCGCGTACCCGCAGCCGCCCCCACGAGGCGGTGAGGGCGCTGTCGAACTCGCCGCCCGGCGCCTCCCAGTAGCACCAGGTCCGCTCCGGGGGACGGCACGGGCCGAGGGGCGCGTCGAGGAGGGTGACGTCCGGGCGCACCGCGGCCGGCAGTCCGCACAGCCGCCAGGCGAGCGACAGCCCCGAGGCGCCCGCCCCCACGATGGCGACGTCCGTCGCGCGCGCCGTGTGCCCGTGGTAGCCCACCGTGTTCCGTCTCCGTCCCGTCGGCCCGCCCCAGTGTGCGTACCAGCGGTAGCGGCG
>NZ_JASKYT010000298.1:0-10379 GCF_041028275.1 Streptomyces sp. PU-14G | reverse complement strand
CCCCCGGCGCCGCCCGTGGCCCCGACGGCCCCGACCCGGCCTTGTACGGCGAGGACCTGCTGGCCCGCTGGGCCGAACCGCACCGCCGCTACCACTCGACCGCCCACCTGCGCGCCGTCCTCGACCGGATCGACGAACTGGCGGCACACCCGGCCTCCCCCGCGCCCGCTCACACCTCCGCGGCCGACTCCGACGACGCCACCGACTCCGACGGCGCCGCCGACAACGGGTCCGCGGACGGCTCCCCTGACGGCTCCGCGGGCGGCTCCGCGGACGGTTCCCCCGACGGCTCCGCGGGCACCTCCGCGACCGGTCCCGCGCGCAAGACCTCCGAGGCGGATGTGGACGCCGTGCGCCTCGCCGCCTGGTTCCACGACGCCGTCTACCGCCCCGACCGCAGCGAGAACGAGGAGCGCAGCGCCCGCCTCGCCGAACGGGCGCTTCCCGAGGCGGGCGTGTCCGCCGCCCGCACCGCCGAGGTCGCCCGCCTCGTCCGCCTCACCGTCACCCACGACCCGGCTCCGGACGACCTCAACGGCGCCCTCCTGTGCGACGCGGATCTGGCCGTCCTCGCGGGCTCACCCGAGGAGTACGCGCACTACGCCGCCGAAGTGCGCCAGGAGTACGCCTTCGTCCCCGACCCCGCCTTCCGCGAGGGCCGCACCGCCGTGCTCCACCAACTCCTCGCCCTCCCCCACCTCTTCCGCACCCCCTACGCCCGCACCCACTGGGAACAGCCCGCCCGCCACAACCTGACGACGGAGCTGCGTCTCCTCGCCGCCTGACCATCTGCGAGGACGGTGCAGGGCCGGCGGGAATGCCGCAGGTCGCGGGCAGGTTGAGCACGGCATGCCTGCCACACCCGTGACCGACAAGCCGTCGGCCGTCCGTGTCCCGCTTTCTGTCTACATATTGGGACTGTCCGTCTTCGCGCTCGGGACCTCCGAGTTCATGCTGTCGGGGATCCTCCAACCCCTCGCCAGGGACCTGGGGGTGTCGATCCCGAAGGCGGGGCTGCTGGTGTCGGCGTTCGCGGTGGGGATGGTGGTGGGAGCGCCGGTGCTGGCCGCCGCCACCCTGCGCCTGCCACGGCGTACGACGCTGGTCGGGCTGCTGGCCGTCTTCCTGCTGGGGCAGGTCGCCGGGGCGCTGGCACCCACGTACGAGGTGCTGTTCGTCTCGCGTGTCCTCAGCGCGCTGGCGTGCGCCGGGTTCTGGGCCGTGGGCGCGGCCGTGGCCGTCTCCCTGGTACCGGGGAACGCGCGGGCACGCGCCATGGCGATCATGGTGGGCGGGCTGAGCGTCGCCAACATCGCCGGGGTGCCCGCCGGTTCCTTCCTGGGGCAGCAGGCCGGATGGCGGTCGGCGTTCTGGGCGGTGGCCGTCCTGGCGGCCGTCGGCCTCGTCGGCGTCCTGACGCTGGTGCCCCGTACCGCCGTGCCGACGGGGGACGACGCCCCCAACCTCCGCCGCGAACTGCGCATCTACCGCGACAAGCAGGTGTGGCTCGCGCTGGTGACCATCGCCCTGAACGCCGGTGCCGTCTTCGCCCTCTTCTCCTACCTGGCGCCGCTGCTCACCGACGTGGCGGGCCTGCCCGAGAGCTGGGTGCCGAGCGTGCTCGCGCTGTTCGGTATCGGCGGTCTCGTCGGCACGGTGATCGGCGGGCGCATCGCGGACGCGCACCTGTTCGGCACGATGTACAGCGGCATCGCCGCGTCCACAGCCGTCCTGGCGCTGCTCGCCCTGCTGGCCGAGTACCGCTTCGCGGCGGTCGCCCTCGCCCTCATGCTCGGCGTGACCGCCTTCACCACGGCGCCCGCCCTCAACGCCCGGATGTTCAACGCCGCCGACGCCGCGCCCACCCTCGCCGGGGCCACCACGACCGCCTCGTTCAACATCGGCAACACGGTGGGCCCGTGGCTGGGCGGCCTGGCCATCTCCGCCGGGTGGGGGTACGCGGCGGTCGCCTGGGTCGGTGCGGCGATGGCGGCGGCCGGGGTGGCCACGACGGCCGTCTCCTCCCGCGTCCACGCCCGCTCCCGGGTGGTGGCCGCCTCCTCCCCCGCGCAGCGGAAGGAGTACGCCGAAGCCTGACCGCCTCGGGACGGGGCCCGGCGGGGCGCCCGGCCTCGCCGGGCCCCGGGTCAGCGTTTGCGGCGGCGGAGACCGGCGGCCGTCAGGTGGCGGAGGAGTTCCTTCGAGCCGACCTCGATTGCCCCGGCCCGCACCGCGGCGGCGTACTGCCCTGACGGTATGTCGTAGTGGTCGCCGTCGAAGGCGCGCGGCGGGCAGCCGATGCGGGCAGCGAACGCGTGGAGCTCGTCGTACGACACGTCGCTCACCAGGTGGGACCACATGCGCCCGTGCCCCGGCCAGATCGGCGGGTCGATGTAGACGGTCACAGTCGGGTGCCCAGACGGCCCACCCGGGCGACCACCGTGGAGGTCTTCCCGCAGATCCAGTGCGGGTCCTCGCCCAGTTCCGGCTCGACCTGGAGCGCGTGCAGGTCGGAGCCGACGCACACGGGGCACACGGGCCACCGGCCGTACCGTTCGAGCAGTGCGTCCTGGACGTCCTGGGCGACCAGACCGTCCACGAAGGCGACCCCTTCGGGCCACTGGCCGACCCACCAGCGCCGGTGGGTGACCGACTCCTCGACCATCGAGACGATGTCGGCGCGGGCGACGTCGCTCGCCTCCAGGTCCGCGAGGATCAGCGCGCGGGCGGCGTGCAGGGCGCGCTCCAGCGGGTCCTGCCGCCCGGGAGCGCCCGGGTCGCGGTCCTCGCCGGGCGGGTCCGAGCCTGGTGCGGATTCCATCGGTGCCATACCTCCATTGCACCACTGCTGCCCCCTACGGCTCACAGCTCGCTGACCGCCAAGTGCCGCAACAGCCATTGACGGACGACCGAATCGAAAATATCTTCCACCCGTGAGCAGCAATCTGAAGGAAAATTTCACCTTCCGATCAGAGCACCAGCGGGCGGCGGAAGCGACGGCTCCTCCGGCGGGGACGCCGGAGGCCTCGACGCCCCCCGTGCCACCGGCCACGGCGGGCACCGGGGAACCGACGGGGCCGACGGCACCGTCGAGGCCGTCGAGGCCGACGGGACCGACAGGACCGACAGGACCGACGGCACCGACCGGACCGGCAGCGTCCACGGCGCCGGCGGGGGCCTCGCAGCGGCCAGGACCGGCGGGGCCCAGGCCGCCGGCCCCGCGCACGGCCGGGCACCAGGCGGTCCGCCCGGGACCCACCGCGCTCGCGGCGAAGGTGCGCACGATGGCGCCGTCGATGACGCGCTCGATGCAGCGGGTCGCCGAGGCGGTCGCCGGCGATCCCGCCGGATGCGCGCAGCTCACCGTCACGGGTCTGGCCGAGCGCACCGGCACCAGCGAGGCCACCGTGGTCCGCACCTCGCGCCTCCTCGGATATCCCGGATACCGGGACCTGCGGCTGGCCCTCGCGGGGCTGGCCGCGCAGCAGGAGTCGGGCGCGGCTCCCGCCGTGACCGCCGACATCGCCGTGGACGACCCGATGCCCGACGTCGTCGCCAAGCTGGCGCTCGACGAGCGGCAGACGCTGGCCGACACGGCCGCCGCGCTCGACGTGGCGCAGGTCGAGGCGGCCGTCGCCGCGATGGTCTCGGCCCGGCGTATCGACGTGTACGGCGTCGGCGCCTCCGGCCTCGTCAGCCAGGATCTGGCACAGAAGCTGCTCCGCATCGGCATGGTGGCGCACAGCCACGCAGACCCCCATCTCGCCGTCACCAACGCGGTGCAGATGCAGGCGGGCGACGTCGCCGTGGCCATCACCCATTCGGGGCGGACCGTGGACGTCATCGAGCCGTTGCGCGTGGCCTTCGACCAGGGCGCGACGACCATCGCGATCACGGGCCGCCCGGACGGGGAGGTCGCCCAGTACGCCGACCACGTGCTGACGACGTCCACGGCACGGGAGAGCGAGCTGCGCCCCGCGGCGATGTCCAGCAGAACGAGCCAGCTACTCGTCGTCGACTGCCTGTTCATAGGCGTGGCCCAGCGGACGTACGAGACGGCGGCGCCCGCGCTCTCCGCCTCGTACGAAGCGCTGGCGCACCGCCACTCGCCGCGGCCCCGGGGCCGCTGAGGCCCGCTCCCCGACGAGAGAGGCCGCGCCGGCCCGAACAGGCCCACGGCGCGCGGCACGCCGCGGACGCCCAGGACCCAGACCGCACCCGCCCAGAGCCACAGAAAGCCGCTCCCGCATGACCACCTCACAGCCCGCCACTCCCCTCGATCCCCCCGGCTCCGAACCCGACGCCTCGCGCCCCGGCCCCGCGCGGGCGGAGACCGCGCCCCGCTCCGAGGCCGCTTCCCGGCCGGAGGCGTCGCGCTACGACGTACTCCGTCATCAGTTGGACACACTCACGACCGAAGCGTTTCGCAGCGAGCTGGCCCAGATCGACCAGCTGCCCACGCTCGAGATCGCCGAGATCATGAACGGCGAGGACAGCACCGTGCCCACCGCCGTGGCCGCCCAGCTGCCGCAGATCGCCGCCGCGATCGACGCCATCGCCGAGCGGATGGCGCGCGGTGGCCGCCTCCTCTACGCGGGCGCGGGGACGGCCGGGCGCATGGGCGTGCTGGACGCGAGCGAGTGCCCGCCGACCTTCAACACCGCTCCCGGCCAGGTCACCGGCGTGATCGCGGGCGGCCCCGACGCGATGGTGAACTCGGTCGAGGGCGCGGAGGACAGCCCCGAGATGGCCGCGGCCGACCTGGACGCGCTGAACCTGACCGCCGACGACACCGTGGTGGGGATCTCCGCGTCGGGGCGCACGCCCTTCGCCGTCGGCGCCGTCGAACACGCGCGCACCCGCGGTGCCCTCACCGTCGGGCTGTCCTGCAACGAGGGCTCGGCGCTCGCGGCAGCCGCCGAGCACGGCATCGAGGTCGTCGTGGGCCCCGAGCTGCTGACCGGCTCCACCCGGCTGAAGGCCGGCACCGCGCAGAAGCTCGTCCTCAACATGCTCTCCACCCTCACGATGATCCGGCTCGGCAAGACCTACGGGAACCTGATGGTGGACCTGCGCGCCTCCAACGAGAAGCTGCGGGCGCGCTCACGCCGGATCGTCGCGCTGGCGACGGGCGCGCCGGACGACGCGATCGAGACGGCGCTGGCGGCCACGGACGGCGAAGTCAAGGCCGCCATCCTCACTCTCCTGGGCGACGTCGAAGGACCGACGGCCCAGCGGCTGCTGGCCGACTCCCACGGACACCTGCGCGCGGCCCTCGCCGCGGCAGCGGCCGACAGGTCCGAGGGCGACGCCTGAATTGCTCTCCCACCACGCCCGTACCGCACCGCCCGTAGTACGTACCTCATCGACCGCCCGCACCACACCGACTGCCCGTACCGCCTGCACCATGGCACTCAAAGAAGAGCGACCGCACCATGAGCACAGACAGCAGCAAAGACCGCGCTGAAGGCAGCGGCAACCCCCACCGGCGTATCGCGGAAGCGATCCTTCCCCTGGTCGGAGGGGCCGCGAACGTCACCTCCGTCACCCACTGCATGACCCGCATGCGGCTCGCCCTCGCCGACCGCTCGCTCGTCCAGGACGAGGCCCTCAAGGCCCTCCCCGACGTGATGGGCGTGGTCGAGGACGACACCTACCAGATCGTGCTCGGCCCCGGGAAGGTCGCCCGGGTGACACCCCAGTTCGAGGCGCTGACCCGGCAGGCCGCCCCGAGCACCGCGGCACAGCCGGCGACCGCGCGGGACGCCACCGCACCGGACGCGCCGTCCGAGGCGTCACCGAACGCGGCGGCGCCCGGCGCGGCGGCGCCCGACGCGGCGGCACCCGGCGCGGCGGCTCAGGCGGCGTCCCCCAGGACGGCCGACGACCTCGCCGCCGAGGGCGCGGCCCTGCGCGCGGCCCGCAAGGAGAAGAACGCGACACCGGTGAAGCTGATGCTGCGCCGTATCGCCAACATCTTCGTTCCGCTCATCCCCGCGCTGATCGGCTGCGGCATCGTCGCGGGCATCAACGGCCTGTTCACCAACGCGGGCTGGCTGCCCTCCCTCACCCCGGCGCTGGCGGCGATCGCGAGCGGCTTCATGTCGCTGATCGCGGTCTTCGTCGGCATCAACACCGCACGGGAGTTCGGCGGTACACCGGTGCTGGGCGGTGCCGCGGCGGCGGTCATCGTCTTCCCCGGGGTCGCCGACGTCTCCGCGTTCGGCGAGAAGCTGGCACCGGGACAGGGCGGCGTCCTGGGCGCGCTGTTCGCCGCGCTGCTGGCGGTGTACGTGGAGAAGGGGTGCCGTCGCGTCATCCCGTCCGCCGTGGACGTGCTCGTCACACCGACGCTGACGGTGCTGGTGGCGGGGCTGGTCACGCTGTTCGGGCTGATGTTCGTGTGTGGCGAGATCGCCACCGGCATCGGACACCTCGCCGACTGGCTCCTCGACCACGGTGGCGCCGCCGCCGGATTCGTCCTCGGCGGGCTCTTCCTGCCCCTGGTGATGCTCGGCCTGCACCAGGCACTCATCCCCATCCACACCACGCTGATCGACCAGAGCGGGTACACCGTGCTGCTGCCGATCCTCGCCATGGCCGGCGCGGGCCAGGTCGGCGCCGCGGTCGCCATCTACCTGCGGCTGCACCGCAACACCTCGATCCGCAAGACCATCCGCTCCGCGCTTCCCGCCGGGTTCCTCGGCGTGGGCGAGCCGCTGATCTACGGTGTCTCCCTGCCCCTGGGCCGCCCGTTCATCACCGCGTGCGTGGGCGGTGCGTTCGGCGGCGGCGTCGTCGGCCTCTTCTACCAGCTGGGCACCTCCGTCGGCTCCACCGCCATCGGCCCCTCGGGCTGGGCCCTCTTCCCTCTGCTCAAGGGCAACCACGGGCTGGGCGCCATCGCCGCGATCTACGGGCTGGGGCTGGCGGCCGGATACCTCGCCGGGTTCGTGGCGACGTACTTCTTCGGGTTCAGCAAGCAGATGCTCGCCGACCTGAACGCGCCGGCGCAGAGCGAGGCCGCCGCGTCCGACGCCGCCTCGGGCTCCTCCCCCGAACCGCCCTCGGGCGGTACCGCCCCGGACCCCGCTCCCGCCCCGGCACCGGCGGGTGGCGGCTCACTCGGTGGCGGCTCACTCGTGTGACCGCAGCATCGGCCGCACCCCTGGCGTGGGCTGGACGGCCTGGACCCTCCGCCGGGGTCCAGGCCACGCCTTCGTCAGACGCCGGCCAACGGGACCGGCGACGGGACGGCCGGCGCCGGGTGGGGCGGCGGAGCCGTCAGCCGGCAGCACCGCGGGGCGTGGTCAGCTCGCCCGGGTCACGAGCGTCCCGGTGGTCTCCTCCTCCCCGCGGGTGGCCGCCTCCTCCCCGGCCGGTGCCGCCGGCCCGGTGCGGCGCCCGCGTCCCAGGTCAGGCAGCAGGGTGAGCACCCCCAGCCCGGCCAGGCCCACGCCGATCCACACCGGGGAGACGAGGCCGAAGTGGGGGATGGCGGCGCCTCCGAGAGCCGAGCCGAGGAGGACGCCGAAGGTGATGAAGGAGGAGTGCACCGTGTTGAGCAGGGGGCCCGTGTTGCCGGCCCGCTGGACGCGGGTGGCCATCGCCGGGTTCATGGTGACGCCGACCAGGCCGATGGCCAGCATGAAGACGACCGCGCCCGTCCGTGAGTCGGCCAGCAGGGCGAACGCGGCGAGGAAGACGCCGTTGCCGAGCAGCCCGACCATCAGGACGGCGAACGCGTGCCGGTCGGCGAGACGGCCGACCACGGCGTTGCCGAGCAGGTTGGCGGCGCCGTAGGCGATCAGCAGGAGGGGGACGCTGCCCGTGGAGAAGCCGGAGACCTCGGTCAGGATCGGGTTGAAGTAGCTGAAGGCGGAGAAGGTGGCGCCGATCGTCAGGGTGCTGGTCGACAGCACGAGCCACAGTCTCCGCCGGCGGAAGACCGCCAGCTCCTGCCGTATCCCGCCCCCCGTGCCGCTCCCGCCGACGCCCTGCCGTTCCCTCCCCGGGACGCGCGCCAGCGTCAGCACCGCCGCGGCCACCGTCATCGCCGTGACGGCCCAGAAGGCGCTGCGCCATCCGAACCGGTCGCCGACGAACGTGGACAGCGGCAGACCCAGCAGCGTGCCCAGCATCAGCCCGCTGAGCGCCACCGAGACGGCACGCCCGGCCTGTTCGGGCCGCACCAGACGCACGCTGAGGGAGATGGCCGCGCCGAGGAAGGCGGCGGAGGCGGTGCCGGTGACCAGGCGCGCGACGAGCATCACGGCGTAGCCGGGTGCGAGCGCGGCCAGCACGTTGCCCGCGAGGAAGACGGCGAACACGACCGCCAGGGCCCGCTTCGGGCGCAGCTTGAGCACCCCGGCGGCGAGGAACGGTCCGCCGAGGGACATCGCGGCGGCGAACGCGGTGACGAGGTAGCCCACTTGGGAGAGGGTGACGTCCAGCCCTTCCGCGATCTGCGGCATGAGCCCCGCGACGAGGAATTCGCTGGTGACCATGGCGAAGATTCCCGCCGCCATGAGATAGACGGTCAGTGGCATGAGTGTCTCCCCGGAATCGGTGTGTGTCACGGGACGGGCCGGGCCGGGCAGGGCCGGGTGCGGCGTGTCAGCACGTACGTCCGCACGCCCGCCCGCCCGCCGTTATGGATTGCTCAGTACAAAACTTGCCCGCACTTCACCCCCGCCTGTGCGCACGGGCGGGGACGCGCGCACAGGCGCTGGGGCAGCCGCGCACGCGGAGGTACGGAGGTACGGAGGTACGGAGTACGGAGGTACGGACGGACGCCACGCGTCGCGGCGCAGGCGGGAAGCTAGGCTTTGAGCGCCGCGACTGCCGTCGCGGCGATGCCTTCCAGGGCCGCACGGTCCGCACCGCCCTGCGCGGAGACCCGCATTCCGGCGATGACGGCGTTGACGAACCGGGCGAGCGCCGCGGGCTCCTGTCCGGACGAAATCTCACCGGCCCGCTGCCCCGCCTCGACGGCGGCTCGCAGCGCGGTCAGCCGCAGTTCGACGTCCCCCGCCAGCAGGTCAGCGACGTCCGGGTCCCGCGCCGCGAGCTCCACGGTGGTGTTGACCGAGAGGCAGCCGATACTCCTCCCGTCCCGCCGATGAGCGAACTCCTGCTCGATGATGCACGCGAACAGCGCCTCGAACCGCTCCACCGCGGGCCGCCCCGCGTCCTCCAGAAGGTCCAACTGGAGTGCGGTCATGGTCTCGACATAGCGCGCCAGTGACCGCTGGAAGAGGGCGTGCTTGCTGGTGAACGTGTTGTAGATGCTGCTGCGCCCCAGCCCCGTGGCCTCGCACAGGTCCTGGGTGGAAGTGGCTTCGTACCCCTTCTCCCAGAACGCCCGCATGGCCGCGTCCAGGACCCGTTCCTCGTCGAAAAGTCTCGGTCGGGCCATGCGCCGTACGCTAGCACAGTTATGTACTGGGCGATCCAATAAAGGTGACCCGCGCACGCCGCGCACGCCCGCACGCCCGTGCGCCCGTGCGCCGGTCTGGCGGGCCGTCAGCCCTGCTCCGGGTCACCCTTGATCAGGGCGAATGTGGCGCCGGCCGGGTCTCTGAGCGTGGCGAGGCGCCCGACCCCGGGGGCGTCCGTCGGCGGGACCAGCAGGCTCGCCCCCGCTCCGGTCGCCCTGGCGAACGTGGCGTCGCAGTCCTCCGTGGCGAAGTACGGGTGCCACTGGGAGGCGGAGCCGGCATCCCGGTGCTCCTGCGGGAGCTGCATCATGCCGCCCTGCCCCGTGTCCTCCGGCGTACCGCCGCCGGGCGCGGAGAAGACGGTGTAGACGAGATCGTCACCCATCGGCATGTCCTCGTAGCTCCAGGAGAACACGGACGCGTAGAAGTCCTTCACGGCTGCGGCGTCCGTCGTGTAGAGCTCCGTCCAGCACAGCGTCTCCGGCTCCATGACGACGTCCAGACCGACCGTGTCGCGCGGCTGCCAGACGGCGAAGTCGGCTCCGGACGGATCGGTGAACTGAGCCATCCTGCCCGCGGTGAACACGTCCATCGGCGCCATCCGCACGGCACCGCCCGCGCGCTCCACGGCGGCGCGGGTGGCGTCCGCGTCCCGCGTGTGGAAGTAGACCGTCCAGCTGGGATCGCCCTCTCCGATCAGCGGGCCGACGGCCGCCACGACCTCACCGTCCCGCCGGAAGAAGCCGTACCCTCCCGCTTCCGGCCCTGCGGACTGGAACTCCCAGTCGAAGACGCTCGTGTAGAAGGCGACGGCGGCCTCGACGTCGGGGGCGGCAAGGTCGAGCCAGTTCGGAGTGCCGGGAACGAAGGCGGTCGTGAGCATGCGAATCCTCCGGCGGGCGGGAGCGGTGGCTGTCGTCGGTGGGCGGGGATGGGCGG